>JAHHTR010000147.1 GCA_020024515.1 Angelakisella sp. | reverse complement strand
TTATTACGAAGAGGGTCCACCCGTTCCCATCCCGAACACGGTAGTTAAGCTCTTCTGTGCCGAAGATACTTGGCGGGCAGCTGCCTGGGAAAATAGGTCATCGCTGACATTAAATCCTCAATTCTATTTGGATTGAGGATTTTTTTATAACATTTTTTTGAAAGTATTCATTAAATAGCTTTTAGTTGCAATAATTATTATGTAAAGACATGAGAAATAATATTAAGTTCTAATCTTGTAATAAATGTATGACATATCAATGATAAAAAAACTCGTACAATTATGTACGAGGTTTTTACCTTTTTAAAACGCATTATGTTGAAATAACGCAATAATATATTGATTAGTATTCAGGTTGTTTTACTGAAATTTTGATGTTTTATGTTAATATTTTTTTATAGATATAGTTTTCTTCACCGTATTAGTAACGCTCATAATCAATTCTTGCTATTTTTCAATTAGGACTTTTGAAGTTTATATGAGCAGTAATCCCACATAGCAAATCTTTTTATCTTTATCTATTGAAAATATATCGCAATATTTCCTTTTTCTTGATGGTTTTACGCCATTATCAAAATGAAAGCCTTCTTCAGTCGCATGTTTCATGAATTGTTTACCAATTTCTTTATTGGCAATTTAAATGTAGATTTTATAACTATGTTTAAATAATTCTACAATTCTTCTATAAGGTTTATGTGTTATTGTATTGTTTCTGTTTTGATAATTTTGTTCGATAAATTTTACTCCATTCCTATAAAAAGAAAGAAATCTATCGTTTTCGATAGGTTGAGAAATGTGGTAACCTATCGGTCAGATATTAGCACCTTACTATAAGAAGGCTGCTGTACGGTCAATGAGTCTGTCGCTCACGTACTCTTTATAGGCTTTTAATTTTGTGATTATATGATAATTTGTGATGCTTAAATAGTAAATTAAAAGAAGTAATTTATATGAAATCGTCTAAATAATAGGAAACATAGCTTATTATAAAATTTCTGCAAGTGATGAATATGAGTATATAAGTATGCTTGATATGCTATAAACAAAATTCAATGATTTGTAGCAAAAATGATTGATTGACAGCACACAAAAATATCTTGTAAAGCTACTTTTAAAAAGCGACATACTATTTATAGATGAAAAGTGAATAGTTTAAACAAAGAAGAAAAGACTTTTTTTACGTCACTTTCTGAATTTACAGGAACTGTTTTGCTTATATCAGAAATAATTCTATAGAGATTGGTCTTAACAAGTAATAAATATTGAAAATATACATTTATAAAATAAATTGCCCAGTAGCATATAATGTGCTACTGGGTGAATTTTTTATATACAAATTTTTAGATAATAAAATATGAAGTTATAAAATACTTAAATGTTTTTTAGTATTATTAAAAATCTTTATTTAATAGTTCTGCCATTTCTGCATAGAATTTTTTAAGCATTTTTATATCAGAGCCCTGCATTCCGCCAACGATTTGTAAATGGTCTGAATAAACTTGTGGCATTACATACCATACACCTTTTTCTATTTTTTCAAACTCATTAAAGGAACGAGCAGGTTCATTAAATGGAAAACGTGAAGATATTGTATTTACAAGACCATCATTTTTCTTCCATTTCTCATCTATAACAAAACCGCCGTCTGTAACACCTGTATAACTTCCGATACAAGTAGAAAAATGCTTAAAAAGTAAATTCATTTTTGCATCTGGAAGATAATTTCCTTTTTTATCAAGATGTGATTCGCACATTGGATAAGAATAATAATAAATATTTTTATTTATATTAAGATTTTTATTTAGCATTTTTGCACCGTCAATTGTTAAGTCAAACATTGCGGTATCTTGCTTCTTTGAAAATTCCTTTGCTTTTGAAATACTAACATCTGTATTTATAGGTTCGTTTGCAGGTGTACCAAGTCTAAACTGTTCAAGCTGCGTATCATATATTTTATTTAATTTTGTACTGCCAAAAAAATTTGCAGCAATCATAAAAAGTTCTTTAAATTTATCTGAATTTTTTACAGCATCAAAGCAAGAAGTTCCATTATGAGGGGTAGCAAGAGTTGCAACTGCATGAATACAATCATCATTTCTACCTCTAAAAAGTGGAGAAAGATTATCTTTAGGTGTTCCGTCCTGTTCTTCTTTACTGCCGTTTGTAAGAAGTTCTATAAGAAGTCTAATTGTTGTTCCACCAAATGAATGACCGATTAAGTTTATTTTGTTATCTTTGTCCCATTTTTCAAGAAGTGGCTTTTTATATGTTCTTCCGTATCGTTTGTGATTAAATTTTTTTGAATGAACTAATCCATAATCAACAGTTGTTCCTGTTAGCTCGGCGTAAAGTTCACATGCTCTATCCCAAGCACTTGACATTGGTCCGATAGAAGTTGCAATACAAGTATAGCCTTTATCCTCAATGCCTTTTAAAAGACTTCCGGTCGTAATTCCCCAATATGGTGTAATTTTATTTGCCTTGTCACTTTCTCCCCAGCCTGCAAGTCCGTGAACAAATACAAGGGGGTATTTTATTGAAGAGTTATTTAAACTGCTGAATTTATCGTTCATTTTTATTCCTTTTTATAAATCAAAAGTAATTGTTGTGTTTTTGTAAAACTATGATAATATAGAATTAGTGAAGAATATTCATTTTTTTCTTCACAAGGCTATCATATCAAATAAGCAAAATTTTAACAAGCCTTTTAAAATAATATCTACACATAACGAAAGGGGTAAACTTATGCAACACGAAATCACAAATAAGCAAAGATTATTAGATGAAAACGGCAATATTAAAGAGCCAGGATTTGCAAAAAAGCTTTTATGGCAGTATGACAGAAAAGATATTAAAGCGTCAAAACTTCGCATAAAAGAATGGGATTATTACTGCATTAGCAATCAAGATTATGCGTTATGTTTAACAATATCTGATTCGGGTTATGTAAGTTGCCTTTCAATTTCTGTTATGGAATTTGGAAATAATCCATCTCAAAAAAATGATTCAGAGCTTGGATTTTTACCGCTTGGTAAACTCAATTTACCTTTTACAAGTGAGAACGGTAACATACGTTCAAAGGTTGGAACTGCCGATATGAATTTTGATAACAACGGCAAAGAGCGTCACCTTTACGGTGTTTACAATAATTATTGTAACAGTAAAAAAACACTTGAATTTGATGTTAAACTTACCGATATACCTGAAGAAAGTATGGTTATAGCAACGCCTTTTGATAAAGATAAACATTTTTATTACAATCAAAAAATCAACTGCATGAAAGCAAATGGATATTTTGAGTTTGACGGCAAGCGTTATGAATTTAATGAAGGAAACGAATCACTTGCAACTCTTGATTGGGGCAGGGGTGTTTGGACCTATGACAATACATGGTATTGGGGTTCTGGTCAGATGATTTTAGAAGATAAAAGCACATTTGGTTTTAATATTGGATACGGATTTGGTAACACTTCAGCAGCAAGCGAAAACATGCTTTTTTACAACGGAAAATCGCATAAATTAGAAGATATTGCATTTAATATTCCAATGAAAAACGGCGAATATCTTTATACAGAGCCGTGGACTTTTACTTCATCAGACTCAAGATTTGAAATGACTTTTAAGCCTATAATTGACAGGCAAGCACCGCTTGATATTAAGTTTATGTGTATGCTTCCTCACCAAGTTTTTGGACTAATAAGTGGTAAAGCGGTTCTTGATGACGGAAAAGAAATTGTTATTAAAGATAAGCTTGTATTTGCAGAAAGAGTGCATAATAAGTGGTAAAAAAGTGATTAAATTATAATTTAAAGCTCAATTTGTTCAATTACAAGTTGAGCTTTATTTTTATTTCTGTCCTTTTACTTTTTCTTTACTTTTCTATTACTGCGTATTTATTTTAGAAATGTTTAATATAGATAACGGGTTATATGTTTTAATGTTAGTAGCTATATGGTATACTGTTCAAAGGATGTGATAAAAATGGAAAAAGTTTTAGTCTGCGACGACGATAAGGCAATACTTGATTCAATAGAAATATACCTTAAACTTGAAGGTTATGAAGTGCTTAAAGCAGAAGACGGAATACAAGCACTTAAAATTATTGAAGAAAATGAAATTCATTGCCTTGTACTTGATATAATGATGCCAAAACTTGACGGGCTTCAAACAACACTTAAAATAAGGGAAAAACACAATTTTCCTATTATTATGCTTTCTGCAAAGTCAGAAGATACAGACAAAATTACAGGTCTTGGCTTTGGTGCAGATGATTATGTTACAAAGCCTTTTAATCCGCTTGAACTTGTTGCAAGAGTTAAATCTCAAATAAGAAGATATGTTTCTTTTTCTGGATTTGTAAAAAAAGATTCTCAACTTGTAACTGGTGGCTTAATTGTTGATACGGACGCAAAAACAGTAACAGTTGACGGCGAAGAAGTTAAACTTACCGCAAGAGAGTATTTAATTCTTGAATATCTTTGTAAAAACATGGGAAGAGTTCTTTCTTCAAGTCAAATTTATGAAGCAGTTTGGAACGAACCTTCTTTTAGAACAGAAAAAACAGTTACCGTACACATTAAAAACATTAGAGAAAAGATTGAAATAAATCCAAAAGACCCGAAATATATTAAGGTGGTGTATG
>JAHHTR010000015.1 GCA_020024515.1 Angelakisella sp. | reverse complement strand
GGCATATACTTTTGATAATTAATGCAGACCCCAGTTTTTATTTTAAATTAATCAACAATGAGGTGAGTTAGTGAGTTTTAAGTATTCTTTTCTAAACAAAATTAATAATTATTTTTCTCATTGGCTAGTCATAGTTGCAAAATGTTATACTATACTTGCGAAATTAAATCACAAATGCAAAATCAATAGAGTAGTTGCGAAATATTATAGCAGTAGTGTAGGTGTACGCTACTGCTGTTTTTTTATGTAATTATTTATTATTAAGTTTAAAGGAGAATTAAAACAATGAAAAAAGTAGCAGTAATTATGGGTAGTGACAGCGATTTGCCACTTGTAAAAAATACAATCAATACATTAAAATCATTGGATATTCCTTTTGAAGCACATGTATTTTCAGCACACAGAACGCCGGAACAAGTAATGGCATTTGCAAAAAATGCAAGAGAAAACGGATTTGGGGTAATCATTTCAGCAGCGGGAAAAGCTGCGCACTTGGGCGGAGTACTTGCGGCACATACTATTTTGCCTGTAATTGGTATTCCTGTTAAGGCATCAGCACTTGACGGTATGGACGCACTGCTTTCAACAGTACAAATGCCAAAAGGAATTCCGGTTGCAAGTGTTGCAATAGACGGTGCGGATAATGCGGCAATACTTGCAGCACAAATACTTGCACTAAGTGATGCAGAACTTGAACAAAAACTACTTAATATGCGTACAAAGATGACAAATGATGTACTTGCAAAAGATGCTGAATTACAAAAAATGCTATAATAACCAATTTAAATAACTTGAATTTTATATAGTGAGGGGAAACAAAAGAATGAGCGAGAATTTACATGAAGAATGCGGAGTTTTTGGTATATATAATAATGACAATTTAGATGTTGTTTCATCTACATATCTTGGTTTATATGCTTTGCAACATCGTGGACAAGAAAGCTGTGGTATAGCTGTAAATAGTTTTGGCAAAATATATGGTTATAAAAATACAGGTCTTGTAAATGAGGTTTTTACACAAGATGTTATAGACAGTCTTGGAACAGGAAAGATGGCTGTCGGTCATTGTAGATATGGTACTCAAGAATCAAAAAGTAACTATAACGCACAACCTCTTATCGTCAATCATGTAAAAGGCAGAATGGCAATATCGCATAACGGTTGTCTTACAAATGCAGATAAACTTCGTGAAGAACTTGAATTGACAGGAGCTATTTTTCATACAAGCAGTGACAGTGAGGTTATTGCCTATGCAATTACTCGTGAAAGAATAAATAGTGATAGTATAGAAGGAGCAATAGAAAAAGCAATGGAAAAAATAGCAGGTGCATATTCACTTGTTATCATGTCACCACGCAAATTGATTGCAGTACGTGACCCTATGGGATTTAGACCATTATGTATAGGACTACTTGAAAATAGCTATGTTTTTGCATCGGAAACTTGTGCACTTGACAGTATCGGTGCAAAATTTGTTCGTGATATAGAGCCTGGTGAAATAGTAGTCTGTGATGAAAACGGACTTCATAGCATTAAGACACATTGTGGTACAATGGATAAACACTTATGTGTATTTGAATTTATTTACTTTGCACGTCCCGATTCAGTAATAGACGGTAGCAGTGTACATCTTGCACGTCAAAGAGCAGGCGCATTTTTGGCTCTTGAACATCCTGTGCAAGCAGATGTTGTAATCGGTGTTCCGGATAGTGGACTTGATGCCGCTTTGGGTTATTCAAAACAATCCGGTATACCTTACGGTATAGGTTTTATAAAAAATAAATATATAGGTAGAACCTTTATACAACCAACACAAAAAGAACGTGCAAATTTGGTTAGAATTAAACTAAACACAATATCCGAAACAGTAAAAGGTAAAAGAGTTATTCTCATTGATGACAGTATCGTACGTGGTACAACTTGTGCAAGAATAGTTAATCTTCTTCGTGATGCAGGTGCAACAGAAGTGCATATGAGAATATCAGCACCACCTTTTATGCACCCTTGCTACTTTGGTACAGATATAGATTCACGTGATAAACTTATTGCACACAATCACAGTAATGAAGAAATAGCAAAAATTATAAATGTTGATTCACTTGGATATTTAAGTGTTGATAATGTAAAGAAAATTGCAGATTCAACAGCAGACGGTTTTTGTTGTTCCTGCTTTACAGGTGAATATCCACTAGAAGTACCTGAACTAAAAGTTGTAAGCAAATATGATAAAGAGCTTGAAATGTAATTTATATAATCACTACTGAAAATAGATAATAAATATTTTTCTTTATAAACAAAAAATAAATTATGTGGGGTAATAAAAATGAGTAATAATAGTTTTAGCGAAAGTTACAAAGCCGCAGGTGTTGATATAACAGCAGGTTACGAAGCTGTTAAGCTTATGAAAAGTCATGTTGCCAGAACAATGACAAAAGGTGTTGTTTCAGGTATTGGTGGTTTTGGTGGTCTTTTTGAAATGGACCTAACAGGCATAAACAAACCTGTACTTGTAAGTGGCACAGATGGTGTTGGTACAAAGCTGAAAATTGCATTTTTAATGGATAAACACGATACAGTAGGTATTGACTGTGTTGCTATGTGTGTTAATGACGTAATATGTGTCGGTGCAAAGCCTCTTTATTTTCTTGATTATATAGCAGTCGGCAAAAACGTTCCTGAAAAAGTAGCTCAAATAGTTAGTGGTGTTGCCGAAGGCTGTGTTCAGTCTGATTGTGCATTAATTGGTGGTGAGACAGCAGAAATGCCGGGATTTTATCCTGTTGATGAGTATGACCTTGCGGGATATACAACAGGTGTTGTTGATAAAGATAAAATAATTAATTCTGAAAATGTAAAAGAAGGAGACGCAATTATCGCTTTACCTTCAAGCGGTGTACATTCAAATGGTTTTTCACTTGTAAGAAAAATATTCAATGTTAATGAGAAAGAGCTTTCCAAACATTATGATGATTTGGAGAAGACACTTGGTGAAACACTTATAACACCAACAAAGATATATGTAAAACCTGTTCTTGATTTGATAAATAAAGTAGATGTTAAGAGTATTTCTCACATTACAGGAGGCGGTTTCTATGAGAATATTCCAAGAGCACTACCTAATGGTATGATGGCGAAAATTGATGAAAAATCACTTCAAATACTACCTATATTTACATTAATGGAAAAAATGGGTAATGTTCCACACAGAGATATGTTCAACACATTTAATATGGGTGTCGGTATGTCAATCATTGTAGGTAAAGAAGACGCAAACAAGGCAGTTGAAATTTTACGTGCAAATGGTGAAAATGCTTATATTATGGGTGAAGTACAAAAAGGTGAGGGTGTTACAATATGCTAAGAAAGCAAAATGTAGCTGTTTTTGTCAGTGGTGGCGGCACAAACTTGCAAGCACTTGTTGATGCAGAAAAGATTGGTAAAATGCCACACTGCAATATAAAACTTGTTATCAGTAACAAACCAAATGTATTCGCACTGGAACGTGCAGAAAAACATAATATAAAAAGTGCTGTGATAGAAAGAAAGCAGTATTCTTCATTACAAGACTTTGACAGTGCGTTAATAAACGTACTAGAAGAAAACAATATTGACATAATTGTGTTGGCAGGTTTTCTTACTATTTTGGGAGAAGACTTTACAAATAAGTATGCAAACCGAATAATTAATATTCACCCGTCACTTATACCATCATTTTGCGGTAGTGGTTACTATGGTTTAAAAGTGCATAAAGCGGCTCTCGATTATGGTGTAAAGGTTACAGGTGCTACTGTGCATTTTGTAAATGAAATACCTGATGGTGGTAAGATAATAATGCAAAAAGCGGTTAATATAGAAGAAAATGATACTCCCAAAACTTTGCAAAAAAGAGTTATGGAAGAGGCAGAATGGATAATACTACCTCAATCAGTAGAAAAAGTATGTGCTGAAAGGAGCAATAACGAAATTGAAAATAATTAATATTGCTGAAAGTGTAAAAGAAAATTCATACCCAGGCAGAGGAATAATAATAGGAAAATCAAGTGACGGTAAAAATGCGGTAGTTGCCTATTTTATTATGGGTAGAAGTGAAAACAGTCGCAATAGAGTATTTTTAGAGGAGAATGAGGGTATCAGAACAGAAGCTTTTGACCCATCAAAACTTGTTGATCCATCACTTATAATCTATTACCCTGTACGCAAGTATGAAAATAAACTGATAGTGACAAACGGTGACCAAACAGATACAATATATGAGTTTATTAAAGATGACAAAACTTTTGAAGATGCACTGCGCACAAGAACGTTTGAGCCTGATCCACCAAACTATACACCACGTATCAGTGGTATTCTTGATTTTAAAGACGGAGATTTTTCATATAAAATGTCAATACTGAAAAGCGATAATGGAAATGCTGATAGTACAGAGAGATTTTTTTATGAATATCCACAACCATTAAACGGCGAGGCTCGTTTTATACATACATATATTTGTGACGGTAACCCAATACCAACATTTGAGGGTGAGCCTGAAAGAACGGTAATTGACAGTAATATTGATGATTTTGCAAATATTTTATGGGATAACCTAAACTCTGAAAATAAAGTATCTCTTTTTGTAAGATACATAAATTTAGCGGATAATTCATACGAGACAAGAATTTTTAATAAAAACAAATAGTTTTTAACGGAGGATTAAAAATGTCAAAAGAATTTGAATTAAAATATGGCTGTAACCCAAACCAAAAACCGTCAAGAATATTTATTGAAAGCGGTGAACTTCCAATAGAAGTTTTGAATGGTAAACCTGGATATATAAATTTTTTAGATGCATTCAATGCTTGGCAACTTGTAAAAGAGCTAAAAGAGGCAACAGGAATGTGTGCTGCAACTTCATTTAAACATGTAAGTCCGGCAGGCGCGGCAGTGGGTGAGCCACTTTCCGATACACTGAAACAAGTATATTTTACTGACGGAATAGAGCTTTCGCCTATGGCTTGTGCTTACGCAAGAGCAAGGGGAGCAGACAGAATGTCATCTTTTGGTGACTGGATAGCATTATCAGATGAATGTGACGAAGCAACAGCAAGACTTATTTCAAAGGAAGTTTCTGATGGTGTTATTGCACCTTCCTATTCAGAAAAGGCACTGGAAATATTAAAAGGAAAAAGAAAAGGAGTATATAATGTGGTGAAAATTGATCCTAATTATATTCCCCGGGAAATAGAATGCAAACAGGTTTTTGGTATAACATTTGAGCAAGGTAGAAATAACTTAAAAATCAATAATGAAATGCTACAAAATATAGTTACCAAAAATAAAAATATTCCGGAAAGTGCAAAGAGAGATTTAATAATTGCACTTATTACACTGAAATATACACAGTCAAACTCCGTATGTTATGCAAAAGATGGTCAAGCTATCGGTATTGGTGCAGGACAACAGTCACGTATTCACTGCACAAGACTTGCGGGGAATAAGGCTGATATATGGCATTTAAGACAACATCCAAAAGTTTTGGCACTTGAATTTGTTGATGGACTGGGCAGAGCAAATCGTGATAATGCAATAGATGTATATATTTCTGATGAATATGAAGATGTGCTTGGTGATGATGTATGGCAAAATACATTCAAGGTTCGTCCGAAGCCATTGACATTAGATGAGAAAAAAGAGTATCTGTCAAAGGTAACAGGTGTTGCACTTGGCAGTGATGCTTTCTTCCCATTTGGCGATAATATTTTGCGTGCTGTAAAGAGTGGTGTAGAGTATATAGCACAACCAGGTGGTTCAATTCGTGATGACAATGTAATAGAAGAATGTAACAAAAAAGATATAGTTATGGCGTTTACAGGAATAAGACTATTCCATCATTAATTCGGAGGATATAAAATGAAAGTAAAAGTAATGGTAGTGGGTAGTGGTGGACGCGAACATGCTATTATCAAAAAACTGAAAGAAAATGACACAATAGAAAAAATATTTGCTTTACCCGGAAATGGCGGTATAAGTAAAGATGCTGAGTGTGTGGATATAAAAGCGACAGATATTGATGCTATTGTAGAGTTTGCTGAAAAAAATAATATTAATTTTGCGGTTGTTGCTCCTGATGATCCACTTGTTTTGGGTGCTGTGGATAAACTTACCGAAAAAAATATACCTGCTTTCGGACCAAATAAAAATGCTGCTATTATAGAGGGCAGTAAGGTTTTTTCAAAAGAACTTATGAAAAAATATGGTATACCAACAGCAGAATACAATGTTTTTGAAAGTGCTGAAAAAGCGACAAGTTTTATAAAGCAAAATAAAAAATACCCTATTGTTATAAAAGCTGACGGACTTGCGCTTGGTAAAGGTGTTTTAATCTGTGCTGATGAAAAAGAGGCACTTGACGGTATACACTCTATTATGGAAGATAAGGTTTTCGGTAATAGTGGAAGCAGTATTGTTATTGAAGAATTTTTGGAAGGTCCTGAAATTTCCGTACTCGCTTTTACAGACGGTAAAACAATTAAACCTATGGTTTCATCAATGGACCATAAACGAGCATTAGACGATGACAAAGGTTTAAATACAGGTGGTATGGGCACAATAGCACCAAATCCATATTATACAAAAGATATAGAAAAAGAATGTATGGAAAAAATCTTTATACCGACAATAGAGGCAATGAATAAAGAGGGAAGATTATTCAAGGGTTGTTTGTACTTTGGTTTAATGGTTACAAAAGATGGTGTAAAAGTCATAGAGTATAATTGTCGTTTTGGTGATCCTGAAACACAGGTTGTTTTACCACTTTTAAAAAGTGATTTATTTACAATCATGCGTGCAACAGTTGACGGAACACTTGACAAAGTCGATGTGGAATTTAGCACAGACAATGTGTGTTGTATTATGCTTGCAAGCGGAGGTTATCCTACAGATTACAAAAAAGGCTACGAAATAACAGGTATTGAAGATATAAAAGAGTCAGAAGTATATCATTCAGGAACAGCTATAATGGATAATAAGTTTATAACAACTGGCGGTAGGGTACTTGGTGTCTCGGCAACAGCAAAAGATTTGCAAAAAGCAATAGACAAAGCATACAGTGATGTTAAAAATATTTATTTTAAAGATATGCACTATCGAAAAGATATAGGAAAAAGAGCATTACAGGGGGAAAGGTAATATGTCAGTAAAAAGAATTTATGTAGAAAAAGCTGCACCATACGCAGTAGAGGCTAAGGGCTTACTAGACGAAATTCACTCATTATTACAAATCAGTTCACTTAAAAATTTGCGTTTTCTAAATAGATATGATGTGGAAGGAATAGATGACACTCTATTCGAAAAATGCAGAAATACAGTTTTTTCCGAGCCACAAATAGATGTAACTTACGATGAATTGCCAACAGGTAACTATACAGTTTTTGCAACTGAATATCTACCAGGACAATTTGACCAACGTGCCGATTCTTGCAGTCAATGTATACAAATCGTTTCACAGGGAGAAAGACCGCTTGTAAAAACTGCGAAGGTATATATGCTTGAAGGTGAACTATCATATGAAGAAATTGAAAAAATCAAAAAATATGTTGTAAACCCTGTTGAAAGCCGTCTTGCTTCACTTGATAAATTTGAAACACTTGATGTTAAGTATGAAATCCCGACAGAAGTTGAAACACTACATAACTTTTTGAGCCTAAATGAAGAAGAACTTTCAAAGTTTGTAGAAGATTATGGTCTTGCTATGGATAAAGATGATATAAAATTCTGTCAAGATTACTTCAAAAAAGAGAATAAAGAGCCTACTATTACAGAAATAAGAATGATTGATACATATTGGTCAGATCACTGCCGCCACACAACATTTTTGACAGTTATTGATGATATAAAAATTGATGACGAAACAGTAAAGAAAGCTTTTGATAAATATCTTGAAACACGTAAAAATATCAAACGTACAAAACCTATCACACTAATGGATATGGGTACAATAGGTGCGAAAGAGCTTGTAAGAACAGGCAAACTTACAGATTTGGACGAAAGTGAAGAAATAAATGCTTGTACTGTAAAGATTGATGTTGATGTAGAAGGTAAAACAGAAAAATGGTTATTTTTATTTAAAAATGAGACACACAACCATCCAACGGAGATAGAGCCATTTGGTGGTGCTGCTACTTGTATTGGTGGTGCTATTCGTGATCCACTATCAGGAAGAAGCTATGTATATCAAGCAATGCGTGTAACAGGTGCTGCTAATCCGCTTTTGCCTGTTGATAATACAATGAAAGGTAAACTACCACAAAGTAAAATTGTACGTACAGCAGCCGCAGGTTATAGCTCATACGGTAACCAAATAGGTCTTGCTACCGGTCAAGTTGATGAGATATATCATAATGGATATGTTGCAAAACGTATGGAAATTGGTGCAGTTGTCGGTGCGACTCCTGCCGAAAATGTCCGCAGAGAAATTCCTGTCGCAGGCGATATTGTTATACTATTAGGTGGAAAAACCGGTCGTGACGGTTGCGGTGGTGCAACAGGTTCATCAAAAGCACATAAACTTGATAGTTTGATAGAATGTGGAGCAGAGGTTCAAAAGGGTAATGCTCCCGAAGAACGTAAACTGCAAAGACTATTCCGCAACAAAGAAGCTACACAACTAATCAAACGTTGTAATGACTTTGGTGCAGGTGGCGTATCTGTCGCTATCGGTGAACTTGCAGACGGACTAAAAATTAATTTAAATGCAGTACCAAAGAAATATGACGGACTGGATGGAACAGAACTTGCAATAAGCGAGAGCCAAGAGAGAATGGCTGTTGTTGTAGCAAAAGAAGATGTAGATAAATTTATTGATTTTGCACATAGCGAAAACCTTGAAGCTACAATAGTTGCAACTGTTACAGAAGAACCTCGTCTAAGAATGGAATGGAATGGTAAAGAAATAGTAAACCTATCACGTGAATTTTTGAACAGTAACGGTGCGGAGAAACACACATCAGTAGTCGTACCAAAACGTATATTAAAAAATAAAGCCGTAGACGGAAATACAGTAACAGAAAAATTTAAAAATTTAGTTGGTGACCTTAATATCTGTTCAAAGAAAGGTCTTTCAGAAAGATTTGACTCAACTATCGGTGCAGGTACAGTTGTTATGCCATTTGGCGGTAAAAATCAGCTGACTCCCGCACAGGCAATGGTTGCAAAAATCCCTGTACTATATAAAGAAACAAAAACTTGTTCTGTACTTGGATATGGTTACAATCCATTTATCACAAGTGAAAGTATGTATCATGGTGCATATCTTGCAGTAGTGGAATCTATTGCAAAAGTTGTTGCCACAGGTGGTACTTATAAAAAATGTTGGTTGACTTTCCAAGAGTACTTTGAAAGACTTGGCAAAAATCCTGAAAGATGGGGAAAACCTTTTGCTGCACTATTAGGTGCATTAAAAGCACAACTTGATTTTGAAATCGCATCAATCGGTGGTAAAGACTCAATGAGCGGTAGCTTTGAAGATATTGATGTTCCTCCGACACTTGTTTCATTCGCTGTATCTATTTCTGATACAGATAATATTATTACCCCTGAATTTAAAAATGCAGGTTCAAAAATAGCTGTTATTTTGCCAAAGAAAAACAGTGATGGTTTGTGTGATGTTGCAGAATACAAAAAAGCATTTGATGTTGTTGAAAAACTGATAAAAGAAAAGAAAATTCTTTCTGTTTCAACTATTACTTATGGAGGTATTGCTGAGGCAATCTTTAAAATGGCAATCGGTAATGGTATTGGCGCAAAGATAAATATTGATAATGAAGAACTATTCAGCTATAATTATGGCGGATTTGTTGTAGAACTTGCCGAAGTTGTGCCAGATGTTAAAGTAATAGGTGAGACAACACAAGACTTTGATCTTAACGTAAATAATGAAGTTATAGATTGTGTAGAACTACAAGAAATTTACGAAAGTAAACTTGAATCTATATTCCCATACAAGACAAAAATTACTGACGAAAAAGTACAAGAATTTTCATTTAATGCAACAGTGAGAGTAACACCTGCAATAAAAGTGGCAAAACCATGCGTGCTTGTTCCGGTTTTCCCGGGTACAAACTGTGAATATGACACAGCACGTGCATTTATAAATGAGGGTGCAGAGGCAAACATTTTGGTTCTGAAAAATTTATCTGCAAATGACATTGCAGAAAGTGTAAATAAACTTGTTGTAGAAATAAATAACAGTAATATTATTGCTTTACCGGGTGGTTTCTCAGGTGGTGACGAACCGGACGGCAGCGGTAAATTTATAACAGCATTTTTCCGTAATCCTGCTGTTATGGAAGCTGTACATAACCTACTGAATAATCGTGACGGCTTAATGTGTGGTATTTGTAACGGTTTCCAAGCATTAATAAAGCTTGGACTTGTACCATTCGGAAAAATTATAGACACAGACGTAAATTGCCCTACACTTACATTTAATACAATAGGCAGACACCAATCTTCACTTGTTCGCACACGTGTTTCATCTAATAAATCCCCATGGATGATGTACAATAATGTTGGTGACATACATACAGTAGCTATTTCTCATGGTGAGGGTAGATTTATCATTAATAATAATCTACTGAAAGAACTTTCAGACAATGGACAAATAGCAACACAATATGTTGATTTGAACGGAAATATATCAATGGATATCCGCTTTAATCCAAACGATTCTGTTTGTGCAATAGAAGGTATAACTTCACCTGACGGAAGGGTATTTGGTAAGATGGGACATAGTGAACGTAAAGGTGATAATCTTTACAAAAATGTTGATGGTGTTTTTGAAAATAATATGTTTAAAGGTGCCGTACACTATTTTACTAAGTAATAATTGATAAAAAAACAGTCATTCTCTTACTATAAGAAAATGGCTGTTTTGGTTTGTTTTATTATATTAATCTATTTTTAATATTTCTTTTTGTGCTCTGTCATAATTTTTATGGTGCATAGTATCAAGAATATTATCTGCGTATACTTTATCAATAATTGCAAATACCGTTTTTTCAAGTGGTCCATTTTTTGAATAATCGGCTTTTCTTACAAAGTCTACTCGTCCTTGTACTATCATTTCGTTTACAGCCGGTTTTTGTATTTCGTCTTGATACACAGCTATCGAGTGACCACTGTTTACCCGAACAAGTTTCATACATGGAACATCGGTTAAACCATCACCTATGTATATCATATTTTTGAATGGGACACGTCTTTTGTTTTTGGGCATATAGCTATTTAGTTCAGCATTTTGTGTAACAGGCAATATACCTTTGTTTATACGAAACATAAATTGTGTTTTACTTGTATAGTTTACTGCCATGGCAGGCCAACAAGCCTCACCTCTATTATTATACATAAATTCGGCAGCATATATCATTTTAAATTCATCTGCAATAGAAGTACCTTCTATTATTTCTTTTAGTCCTGATGAGATGATATAGTGTTCAGGTATCATATTTTTGCTTAAAATATAATCATTTATGCGTTTAAACCAAGTTTGAAGTCCATCAAATAATTTGACATCTTTTCCAAGTTTCATTAATTTTTCTCGTGTGAGAGGAAATTTGTCATTTGCCATTTCACGCATTACATACATATATGCAAGTATTTGATCCATATTATTTGATAGTTCTGTCTCTTTACATTTTCCCCAAAAATCATTTGCGTTCATGCCGATTTCCGGAATAAATGCGTACTCTTGCATATCCTTTGGGGATAATGTCTTATCAAAATCATAAAGTAATGCAAAAATTTGTTTTTCTGCCATAAAATCTCAACTCCTTTTTAATATATAATAATTATATTATATATATGCCAATATAATATATCAAGTATTTGTTAATTATTAATTATAGTATGGTAATTAATAGAAATATTTGTTATAATGTACTACGATATTAATCAAAAAGGAGTTTTTTATTATGAATATTTCAGTTCTTGGTATAACCCTACTGTTTTTTACAATATTATATATAGCGTATGATATTGTAACATCGTATCTAAAAGGAAGCTTTAAAGCAGCGGTAAGTTTTATAGTCAATATATTAAATGTACTGCTTTCACTGCTAATAGCACCGAAATTGACAGAAGTAATATTCAGAAACATTGATTTTGCCGAAAAATTAACACAAACATTAATGGAAATAAATACTGATTTGGTTTCTATATTCTTTAACACAGAATTAAAAACTACGATTAATGCTTTGGAAGTTGCCATAAGGACACCGTTTGTTTTTGTGATGACTTATTGGACTTTGAGAATAATTTTTGCAATAATTCTTTTGGTTGTGTACAAAAAGGTTACTATTGTCTTTAAGTTTAAACTCAAAGACAATATAGATAAAATAATCGGTGCAGTTATTGGTACTGTTTCAGCACTTGTTTTTGGTGCTATTTCAATTATGCCTATTTATAATTTGGGTGCTTTGGCAAGTGATTATCTAAGAGATAATTTAACAAAACAACTTGTACAAGAGAAATATGGTACCATTATTGAACTGAAAAATTCACCGGCAAATAAAATATATCAATATACATTTACACAAAAAATTGGTACTGCTATTTTCGATAAGTTGACAGTTGTAGATATTAACAGCAACAAAATGTTGTTGAACAAAGCTGTAACGCAACTATCTAATTTATCGGGTTCTGTTGATAGAATATATGAGTCTATACAAGAAAAGCGAAGCTTAACGGATATTGTAGCAGATGTGGAGCTATTTGCGGAAATTCTTTCAAGAACAACAATTATCAGTGAAGAATACAAGACAGAGACCACAAATAAATTTTTAAATATAACAGCACAGGCAAAAGGCTTTGGAGAAAAATTTATAAACTTAACATTTGATTACAAAAATTTTGATGAATTTCATCAGGATATAAAGACAATAAGAAAAATAACCATAGAAATAAATAAAGTACAAACAAGAATTGCAAATAAGGAAAAAGTAAATATTTTTGCGGTTATAAAAACACTGGCAGACTCTCTTTCATCACTAAACTTTAAAATAGATATAAATTTAAGGGATTTATTTAATTAGTATTTTAATATAAAGGAGAAATAATAATGAAACATTTACTTGATTCAATGGATCTATCTATCCAAGATATAGATGACTTGATTAATTTGGCAATACACATAAAAAATAATCGTACCATGTACAGAGATGTGTGTAAATACCAAAAACTTGCAACCTTATTTTATGAACCATCTACTCGTACCAGACTTTCTTTTGAAGCTGCTATGCTAGAACTTGGCGGTTCAGTACTTGGCTTTTCTTCTGCAAATTCATCATCAGCCTCAAAAGGCGAGAGTGTGGCAGATACAATACGTGTAGTATCTTCTTATGCGGATATTATTGCTATGCGTCACCCACTTGAAGGAGCTCCGATGGTAGCATCAAGATTTTCAAAAATACCTATAATTAATGCAGGCGATGGCGGACACAACCACCCAACCCAAACTCTTACAGATTTGCTTACAATAAAGAGTGAAAAAGGAAGACTTGACAACATAACAATAGGTATATGCGGAGATTTAAAATTTGGCAGAACAGTACACTCGCTTGCAAAAGCGATGTGTAGATACGAAAATGTAAAATTTGTATTTATTTCACCAAAAGAGCTTAGAATACCTGATTATTTAAAAGATGAATTAAAATGTCTCAATTTTACGAGCTACACAGAAACAGAAAGTTTGGAGGCTGCCCTTCCTGAACTTGATATACTATATATGACAAGAGTACAAAAAGAAAGATTCTTTAATGAAGCGGATTATATCAGATTAAAAGACAGTTACATACTTGATATGGAAAAAATGGCTTTGGCAAAATCGGATATGGCAATTCTTCACCCATTGCCACGTGTTAATGAAATCTCAGTTAAAGTAGACAATGACCCAAGAGCATTATATTTTAAGCAAGTAGAATATGGTAAATATATACGTATGGCTCTTATATGCAGACTGTTGGAGGTTGAAACTTATGAAAATTGATGGAATAAAAGATGGTATTATTATAGATCACATAAAAGTCGGTGGAGCAATGGAGATATATCATTATCTAAATCTTGCCGAAGTTACAACATCAGTTGCTATTATAAAAAATGTTAAAAGTGAAAAAATGGGCAAAAAAGATATAATCAAAATAGAAGGTGATTTTGATATCAATTACAACGTTTTGGCATATATAGATCAAAATATTACTGTTAATGTTATAGAAGACAATGAAGTTGTTGAGAAGAAAAAATTATCACTACCCAATGAACTTGTAGATGTAATAAAATGTAAAAATCCACGTTGTATAACAACAGTAGAACAAGAAATTGAACATATATTTAAATTAACAAATAAAGATAAAAAACAATACAGATGTATTTATTGTGACAGTATAGCAAGCAATATTTAATTGTAAGTATCAATTTAACTATTTACATTTATGCAAAAATATTGTAAAATAAAATACGTTAAATATGCAAAGATTAAATTAATTATTTGATAGGAGACAGAAGTATGGGTTTAAAATACAAGAGAGTCGTTCTAAAACTGAGTGGCGAAGCAATGGCAGGTAATAAAGGTACCGGCATTGACTACGAAACGGTAATGGAAATATGCAAAAGCATAAAGAAATGTACAGATTTAGGACTGCAAGTAGGTATTGTAGTTGGTGGCGGTAACTTTTGGCGTGGCAGAAGCGGTGGCAATATGGACAGAACACGCACAGACCATATTGGTATGCTTGCAACTGTTATGAACAGCCTTGCACTTGCAGATGCATTGGAAGCATTGAATGTTGATGTAAGAGTCCAAACAGCTATCACTATGCAACAAGTTGCAGAGCCATATATTCGTAATAAGGCAGTAAGACATCTTGAAAAAGGCAGAGTTGTTATCTTTGGTTGTGGAACAGGTAATCCTTTCTTCTCCACAGATACAGCAGCAGCGTTGCGTTCAGCTGAAATAGAGGCAGATATAATGATGAAAGCTACTATGGTTGATGGTGTTTATGACAAAGATCCGCATAAATACGATAATGCTGTTAAGTATGATGTTCTTACATTTACAGATGTACTTTCAAAAAATCTATCTGTAATGGATATGACAGCAGCATCACTTTGTCGTGATAATAAAATGCCGATTCTTGTATTTGGACTAAATGACCCAGAAAATATTTACAGAGCAGTAACCGGCGAAGAAATCGGTACAATAGTTAAGGAGGCATAATATTATGGATTTTAAATTATACGAAGAAAAGATGAATAAAACTTTGCACGTTTTGGAATCAGAATATAAATCAATGCGTGCAGGTCGTGCAAACCCAGGTGTTTTGGATAGATTGACAGCAGAATACTATGGTTCAGAAACACCTATTAATCAACTTGCATCTATATCAGTAGCAGAAGCAAGAGTACTAGTTATTCAACCTTACGATAAATCTTCTCTAAAAGCTATTGAAAAGGCAATACAACTTTCAGATATCGGTATCAATCCATCAAATGACGGAAGTACAATACGTCTAGTATTTCCACAACTTACAGAGGAACGAAGAAAAGAACTTTGCAAAGGCATAAAGAAACAAGGTGAAGATGCAAAGGTTGCTATACGTTCAATCCGTCGTGATGCTATGGATAAACTAAAAGCTATGAAGAAAGATAACGAAATAACTGAAGACGAGCAAAAGAATGCAGAAAACAAACTGCAAAAAATGACTGATGAATTCATCAAAAATATTGATGATATGGCAGTAGAAAAAGAAAAAGATATAATGAAAGTTTAATTAAACAAACAGAAGAACCACCGTCTTATATTAAGGCGGTGGGTTAATATTATTTTAAAAAATAAAATTTAAACAGTATAATAAATAAAGGTGTTATATGGATATATTAGAACAAATACCGAAAGAAGCATTTCCGAAGCATATTGCAATAATTATGGATGGAAATGGCAGATGGGCAAAAAAAAGAGGATTGCCACGGAAATATGGGCACAAAGAGGGAGCAAAAACTTTAAATAAAATTATAGAATATGCCAACAAAATAGATATAAAATATATTACGCTCTATGCTTTTTCAACTGAAAATTGGAAAAGACCACAAGCAGAGGTTGATGCATTGATGGATTTGCTAAAAAAATATGTCGATAATATAGAGAAATTTGCAGATATGAATGCTAAGCTTAATATACTTGGTGATATTGAAGTTTTAGATGTAGATTTACAAAAAAGTATAATAAATATCGAAGAAAAAAGTAAGAATAATACAGGTATTATAATAAATATTGCCTTTAATTATGGCAGTAGAGATGAAATAATACGAGCAACTAAGAAAATAGCGGTTTTGTATAAAAACGATGAAATAGATTTGAGAGATATTGACGAAAAGTTCTTTTCAGACAATTTGTATACTTGTGGACAGCCTGACCCAGATTTTATAATAAGACCGAGCGGGGAACAGAGACTATCAAATTTTTTGATGTGGCAAGCGTCATACAGTGAACTTATATTTACAAATAAGTTATGGCCGGATTTTACCGAAAAAGATTTGGATAATGCGATACTTGAATATGTAAATAGAGATAGACGTTTTGGTGCTATATAAATTTTTTATAAAAATTATATCAAATCAAGAGAGAGGTTAGAAATGAAACAGAGAATAATAACTGCCATTGTTGGATTGATGGTATTAGGTGTTTTTTTTGTCTTTTATAATACAATTATAGCTGATATTATGATTGCAATCTTTGCGTCAATAGCTGTTTTTGAGTTATTAAAAGCAATGAAACTGACAAAATATAAATTATTTAGCATAAGTACATTAATATATACATATTGTGTAATATTCAGTACAATATATTTTCCAAAGAATGTATTTTTAATAGTAACACTTATTTACATAACATTCTGCTTTGTTTATATGCTAAATAAGCTTGAAACATTTCCTATTGAAAAAATGTTTTATGGACTAGCTGTGTCATTTTTTATAGGAATTATTTTTTCTATATTTGTTATTATTAAGTATAAATCCAATGCACAAAATGCTTTATTCTATCTTCTTATTGGCTTGGGTTCGGCTTGGTGGAGCGATGCGGGAGCATATTTTACAGGTACATTGTGCGGTAAGCATAAATTATGTCCACACGTAAGCCCCAAAAAAACAATAGAAGGACTTATTGGTGGAATAGTTGTGTCTATACTTGGAAATTTGGCAGTTTCATATACTTTTATTACTGTATGCAATAATTTTGCTCCTTTTAGCTACATTTTAAATAACGGTATAAAAGTTGATGTATTGAGAATTGTTCTTTTAACTCCATTTTTGTCTTTAATGGGTGTTTTAGGTGATTTATCAGCGTCAATAATAAAGAGACAAACAAATATTAAAGACTATGGAAATTTATTTCCGGGACATGGTGGTGTAATGGACAGATTTGATAGTGTACTATTTATAATGCCATATATATATGTGATATTCAATATGTTACCATTCATACACTAATTCAACTTCATAATAATGATAGAAAGGTGATATTTATTTGAAAACAGTCATACTAACTCTTTTAATGTTTGGTATTATTATTAATTTGCATGAATTGGGACATTTTATTTTTGCGAAACTATTTGATGTTCGTGTAAATGAGTTTTCTTTTGGTATGGGACCAAAATTATTCAGTAAACAAAAAAATGAAACGATGTACAGTATACGTTTGTTACCAATAGGCGGATATGTTGCAATGGACGGTGAAGACGGAGAGACAGATGAAACAAAAAAGCTTGACGGTAGAGCTTTCTGTGATAAAAAGCCTTGGCAAAAATTTTTGATACTTTCTGCCGGTGCGGGAATGAATATAATTTTTGGTTTTTTTATAATACTTGGTCTAACTTTTAATATGGACGTTTTGGGAACAAATCAAATACTAAAAGTTGAAGAAAATTCATCAATTTCTGAGTATCTAAAACCACAAGATAAAATTTTAACCGTCAATGGCAACAGAACATCATCATACAATGATGTTGTTTTTCAGCTATTGCGTGATGAAGATGGTGTAATTGATGTAACTGTTTTAAGAGATAACGAGAAAATGACTATTGAGTCTATTCCATTTACACTGGAAGATCACGAAAATGGTAGACAAATTGTAAAATTGGATATGATATTCTTGGGCGTTCAAAATAGTTTCTTCAAAACTTTTGATTATGCGTTTAACTGGACAATATCAGTAATAAAACAAGTTTGGTTTTCGCTTTTTGATATAATAACAGGTAGATATGGTTTAAAAGAAATATCAGGTCCTGTTGGAACAGCTGAAATAGTCAGTCAAGCGTCAAAAATCGGTTGGTCGTCACTTTTTTCTTTACTTGCATTTATAACCTTAAATGTTGGTGTATTCAATCTATTGCCAATACCTGCACTAGATGGTGGCAGACTGTTTTTCTTATTAATAGAAATCATATTCCGTAAGCCTGTACCACAAAAATACGAGGCTTATGTACATGCAACAGGAATGGTATTATTATTAGGCTTAATCGCTGTAATTACCATAAAAGATATTATATATTTATTTAAATAGAATAATAAAATTAATTCCCACATTTGAAATTAATCAAATGTGTGAATTTTTATTAGCGCCGAAAAGGCATAAAAAATCCCCCAGTTCAAGTGGGGGTAAGAAAAAATACTTATAGTAAAAAAAGATAATCCTCTTATGATAAAATGAAAATGGTCCGGCAACCAAAATAAAAATCATAGGAGGATATGTCATACAAGACATAAATAGTTTATCACATTCAAGTTGAAAATGCAAATATCATATAGTCTTTGCACCAAAATACAGAAGACAAGCAATATATGGAGAAATAAAAAGAGATATAGGAAAAATATTAAGGGAGTTGTGTGAAAAAAGCAGAAATAATAGAAGCAGAGTGTTGTAAAGACCATATACATATGCTTGTATCGATACCACCGCATTTGAGTGTATCACAGTTTATGGGATATTTAAAGAGTAAAAGCAGTCTGATGATATTTGACAGACATACAAATTTAAAATATAAATATGGAAACAGACATTTTCGGGCAAGAGGATATTATGTAGATACAGTGGGAAAGTATGAAACAGCAATAAAAGAATATATAAAAAATCAACTACAAGATGATATAATGAGTGACCAATTAAGTCTGAAAGAATTTGTAGACCCGTTTACGGATAGCAAGAAAAAATAAGGTATAAAAAAGCCCCCGAGTAGGGGGCAAACCAGTAAAAACAGTGTGATTGTCAGACCATTCGGTGCACCTTTTAAGGTGCTACCACAGGTAATAGACCCTTATAGGGTCAGAGCAAACCATTCGTTCAACGGGTGGTTTTGATATAATATGTCTTTGTGTTTAGATAAGTTCTCTACCCATTAGAACACCCATAACAGATGCCATCATAAGTCCTCTTGTCCAACCACTGGAATCACCTAAACAGTGTAGATTTTCAATATTTGTATTGAATTTGTTATCCATTTTTATGCGGTTACTGTAAAATTTAAGTTCAGGAGAATACAATAATGTTTCTGTTGCTGCAAAACCAGGTACAACATGGTCTACCGCCTTCATAAAGTTTATAATATTAATCATAGCACGATATGGCATAGCAGCAGTTATATCACCTGCAACAGCATCAGGTAATGTTGGTTTTATATTTGAACGTGCAAGTTCTTTTTCCCAAGTACGTTTACCGTCCAAAATATCACCAAAACGTTGTACAAGTATGTGACCTGCACCCAACATATTAGTAAGCTCACCAACTTTTTTTGCATAAGCAATAGGTTGATTGAATGGGTGAGTAAAGTTATGTGAACATAGTATTGATAGATTAGTGTTATCTGATTTTAATTCTTTATAAGAATGTCCGTTAACAACTGCAAGATTATTGTCATAGTTTTCTTGACTTACAAATCCACCCGGATTTTGACAGAAAGTTCTGACTTTATTTTTGAATGGTAGGGGATAGCCAACTAATTTTGATTCATATAGAACATCATTTACATATTCCATAATTTCGTTACGAACTTCTACACGAACACCAATATCAACAGTGCCGGGTGCGTGTTCAACATTATGTTTTTCGCAGATAGTTTCAAGCCAGTCAGCACCACGTCTACCTGTTGCTATTACAACTTTGTCAGCATTAACTGTTATTTCCTCTTTACCATTACTCAAATATGCACCTGTACATTTATTGTTTTCTACAATAACATCAGTACATTCATATCCAAATATTAGTTCAACACCATTGTTTTGTAAGTATTTTTCAATTTCAAAATAAATCTCTTGTGCTTTTTCTGTACCCAAATGACGTATAGGACAATCTACAAGTTTCAGTCCTGCCTGAATAGCTTTTGTTCTTATATCTTTTATCTCTTTTTTGTTGCCAACACCTTCAACTTTTTCATCAGCACCAAATTCAAGGTATATTTTATCTGTGTAGTCAATAGTTTCTTCCGCAATATTTACACCTATTAATTCAGGCAAGTCACCGCCAACTTCATAACTTAATGATAGTTTACCGTCAGAAAATGCACCGGCACCGGAGAAACCTGTTGTTATGTGGCAATATGGTTTACAATTTACACAATTTTTTGTTTTATCTTTTGGGCAATGTCTTTTTTCTATTGGTTGACCTTTTTCAACTAAAACAATTTTTTTATTAGTCTTGTTTTTTACCATTTCAAGTGCAGTGAAAATTCCAGCAGGACCTGCACCAATAATTAAAACATTGGTATTCATTAAATATTTACCTCACTATCTATTTACTAAATTGTTGCACTCAAACAATTGATTATTGTATCATTATTTTATAAATAAACCATTAAATTAATATTAAATATTTAAAAATTGATAATAATATTATTCCAATTCTAAAAAATTACGTATTTCTGATGCTAGATACAGCGAACCAAATATTAATATAATATCAGACTTTGTTTTTTGTGCCTGAATAAATGCCTCTCCAGAAGTATTAGCAACTATAATATTATCACTGTAATTTTTCGCAAGTTTTTTCATATCAATAGGCGCCAACGCACGTGGAATATCGGGCGCTGTCACGATAATATTTTTGCAATATGGAAGTATTATATCAATAGCTTGCGAACAATCTTTATCTTTCATCATACCTACAATAGCAGTTATATTAATTTCCCACTCAGCTTTTTTCATCTTTTTAGCAAGGTAGCTTCCAATAAATTTTAACGTTTTATCAAGGGCTTTTACACCATGTACATTATGAGAACCATCAATTATTATAAGCGGATTTTTATTGATAATTTCTATTCTTGCAGCCATTCTTGTTTTTTCAATACCGTTTTGAATGTCTCTAATACGTACATTTAGTTTGTTATTGGCACCTACACAAAGTATTGTATCAATAGCTGTAATAGCATTTTGTAATTGGTGTTCACCCAAAAGATGTGTTTTAAACTTAATACCATGATATAAAAATTCTGTATAATCTATTGTCTGATTAATAATTTTTATTTGTTGTGGCTGAGGAATTGTAAGTATTGAGTTTTTTTCGGAACAAGTTCTCTCTATAACATTTCTTGCATCAATTTGTTGGTTAGGTGCCGAAATAACCAATGAATTTTCTTTTATTATGCCGCACTTTTCTTTTGCTATATCATAATACGTGTTACCAAGTAAACTTGTATGGTCAAAATCTATTGGACAGATAACAGAGGCCAGTGGGCTATCAATAGCATTTGTAGCATCAAATCTACCACCCAAACCAACTTCGAGTGCGACAATATCACAGTTTTGTTTACAAAAATACAGCATAGCTATTGCGGTTACTACCTCAAATTCTCGTGGGGAGTCATATTCCTTACTTAATATATCAGCATAGTGTTTTACGATTTCTGTTATTTCTGCAAGTTCTTCTTCACTTATCATTTTACTACCGATACACATTCTCTCTCGAAATGTACGAATAAAAGGTGAAGTATATATGCCTGTTTTATATCCCGCTGAATCAAGGATATTTCCTATCATTGTTGTAGTAGAGCCTTTGCCATTTGTACCTGCAATATGAATAAATTTAAGATTTTTTTGAGGATTACCCAATTTATCCAATAACATTTTCATTCTTGTAAGTTCCGGCTTTCTGCCAAAACGGTGTAAACTATGTATATAGTCAATGGATTCCTTATATGTCAAAATAAAAATCCTCCTCAATAACAGTGCTACCCATTATTTTTGCAGCAATGTTTTGCATTAATAATGAATAGCACTTTATTATTTTAATTTAAAGCTTCTATGCTTTCTACGATCTTTTTCATTCTGTCAAGATGTCCGTCAAGTTTTGCTTTTTCAGCTTCAATTAGTTTAGCTGGAGCTTTTGCAACAAAGCCTTCATTATTCAGTTTTTTGCTAACAAAGTCGATGTCTTCTTGACATTTCTCTTTTTCTTTCAGTAAACGTTGTATTTCCTTTTCTCTGTCGATTAGTTCATTCATAGGAATAAATGCGCGTGCATATGTTGTGATTACTTGTACAGCACCTTGTATATTAAAATCATTTGCAATATTAATTTCATTTGCAGAAGCAAGTTTTTCAAAGAAAGGTTTACCGTTTTCAAATACATCTTGCTCATTTGTTTCAATAAACAGTTTAGCTTTTTTGCTTGGTGGTATGTTCATTTCTGAACGGCAGTTTCTTATTGCTTTTATCATATCTATAATTTTTTGGAAATCTTTGCTTTCTTTTTCAAAGTTAAGTTCATCACTGTAAACAGGGAAGTCAGCAAGCATAATTGTTTTGCCTTCTTCTGCGCTGTGTGGTAGATTTTGCCATATTTCTTCTGTGATGAAAGGCATAAATGGGTGTAATAATTTTAGTGTATTGTTCATAATATAACAAAGAACTTTTTGAGCATTAATAGCTGTTTCGCCACCTGCATTTAGTCTTGCTTTTGTTACTTCAATATACCAATCACAGAATATATCCCAAATAAAGTCATATAGCTTTTGAACAGCCATACCAAGCTCAAATTTATCCATATTTTCTGTAACTTCACGAATAAGATTATTATATAGTGTAAGAACCCATTTGTCTTCTGTTGTTAATGTCTCCGGTAGATTGGTATCTTTTATTTCGTCACTCAGATTCATAAGTATAAATCTACTTGCATTCCATAGTTTATTTGCAAAGTTACGGCTTGCAAGTACTTTATCATCAGAGAAACGCATATCATTTCCGGGAGCATTACCGGTAAGAAGTGTAAATCTAAGAGTATCGACACCATATTTTTCTATTATTTCGAGTGGGTCAATACCATTACCAAGACTCTTACTCATCTTTCTTCCTTGTGCGTCACGAACAAGTCCATGAATAAGAACTGTATTGAATGGGACTTCGCCTGTATGCTCAATAGCTGAGAATATCATACGAGCAACCCAGAAGAATATTATATCATATCCTGTAACAAGTGTATCAGTTGGGTAGAAGTAGTCAAGCTCAGGTGTTTTTTCAGGCCAACCAAGTGTTGAGAATGGCCATAGAGCAGAGCTGAACCATGTATCAAGGGTATCAGGGTCTTGTACCATACGTTTTGAACCACATTTTGGACAAGTATCAACAGCTGTGCGAGAAACAACAAGCTCACCGCAATCTTCACAGTAGTAAGCAGGTATTCTGTGTCCCCACCACAACTGACGTGATATACACCAGTCACGAATACCTTCCATCCAGTGAAAATATGTTTTATCAAATCTTTCTGGAATAAACTTTGTCTTGCCTTCTTTTACTGCTTCAATAGCAGGCTCTGCAAGAGTCTTCATTTTTACAAACCATTGTTTTGAAACACGTGGCTCAACAGTTGAACTACAACGGTAGCAAGTACCTACATTGTGAGAGTAGTCTTTAACTTGAACAAGGAAACCACCTTTTTCAAGGTCACTTACAATATTTTTACGTGCTTTGTATCTATCTTGTCCGCTATATATTCCACCTTTGTCGTTAATTGTACCGTCATCGTTCATAACGTTTATTATAGGTAAATTGTGTCTTAAACCTACTTCAAAGTCGTTGGGATCATGTGCAGGTGTAATTTTAACACAACCTGTACCGAATTCAATATCAACATAGTCGTCGGCAATAATTGGTATTTCACGATTAACAAGCGGTAATAGTAGCATTTTGCCTATTAGGTGTTTGTATCTCTCGTCATTAGGATTTACAGCAACAGCAGTATCACCAAGTAGAGTTTCTGGGCGAGTTGTTGCGATTTCTATATATTCATCACTGCCAACAATAGGATAGCGAATGTGCCAGAAATGTCCTGCTTGCTCCTCGTATTCAACTTCTGCATCAGAAATAGAAGTTTTACAGTGTGGACACCAGTTTATTATTCTTTCTCCACGATAAATAAGTCCTTTTTCATATAGACGTACAAAAACTTCGTTAACCGCTTTATTACAGCCTTCATCAAGTGTAAATCTTTCGCGTTCCCAGTCACAGGAAAAACCAAGTTTTTTAAGCTGCTCAACTATTGTTCCACCATATTGTTCTTTCCATTCCCAAGCACGTTCCAGAAATTTTTCTCTGCCTATTCCTTCTTTTGTCAAGCCTTCTTCTTTTATGGCATTAACAATTTTTGCCTCAGTTGCAATAGATGCGTGGTCAGTTCCCGGTAGCCATAGTGCACTGTATCCTTGCATACGCTTATAACGAATAATAGAGTCTTGCAAAGTTTGATCAAGTGCGTGCCCCATGTGTAGTTTGCCTGTTATGTTTGGTGGTGGAATAACTATTGTATATGGTTTCTTTTTTGAATCCACTTCTGCATGAAAATAATTGTTTTCTATCCAGTTGGCATATATTTTTCCTTCTGCTGCCTGTGGATTATAGACTTTATCTAATTCTCTTGACATAAAAAATAATCCTCCTAAAAATTAATGAATATTTAAATAATACCTAAATATAATAAAAAAGTCCTGTTATCTGTAATTAAACAGAAAACAGGACGGGAAACCGCGGTACCACCTGAATTTATCAATATTATATCAATACACTCTTACTATCTTTATCGCAGATACTACGGCAAATTCTACTATGAAGTGTATAAAACACATTCAGTTCTTTTTGCAACTCATGGACTACTTTAACTATAACAGAACTTATGACATTTTCACCAAGCCGTCACTCTCTAAAAGCCTTTTTTACAGTATACTTCTTCCAATCAACGTTTTTAAACAGGTATTATATTTCTATATAAAAATAACACGATTTTGATTATTTGTCAATCATAAGTTTTGTAATTTATCTTCTGTTAAGCTGTATATAATGATCACATTTTATCATACTCATTATTTTGTGTATATGAGCCCAATCTATAGATGCGATTTTCTACTTTTTTATTTTTTAAAGTGGCAATTATTGATGGTACAGCACCTAAAATTACAAATACAAACAGTAAGATTAAATGTTTGAAATATTCAACTCTATCAATCATACCTTCACCTAGCATATAAATAAACATACGAAAAGCTGTAAAATAATCAATTCCCAATTCACGTACTATATATATTGACCAATCAAGCTGGTCACCTATAATTGTCATAACTATCATCAGTATAATGCTTATTATAATACCTTTTTTTGTAAGTTTACCAGCCAGCTTTTCATATCCTTTCAGTGTGAAAATAGCCATAATGATACCGCTGGCAACAGCAACATACCCCAACTGGCTAAATATTATTATAGCAATAACTCCCAGAAGAGAGCCTAGGAAAGCACCTACTATACCGGCTACTATGTTTTCACTTTTACCTTGATTTTCCATATAGTTCATTGATTTTTCATTTTGAAGTTTTAGGAAACATTCAGGACATAATGAAGCAAAACTGCCGGAGACATAACACATTGATGAATCTTGATTTCCACAAGATTGACAGGAGTTTTGAAAACCCTCTTTATGTAATAAATCAATAAAAGCAGTTATTGAACTTTCCAAATTTTCATGTAAAGTGGTTTGATTTGAATATTGTTTTAATGACATTGTTATTAAAGTACCATTTTGCATAAGACGGTCAACGGGCTTGTTCTCTGCTTTAAATTGTTTACAAATTTCTTTTGTAAGTGAGCCTATTGGCTGTTGCACAGATGTTGTTACAGAAAGCATATAGGGGAACTTGCTATCTTGTGGTTTTATGAGAAAAGCATATCCACCACGTTCACCATACATTGCGTTACTTTCAATATCAAAGGAAAAACCTAAATTTTGTGCAAGCGTTGCATAATTTTGTTGTACTTTTTTATTCATTTTTACCTCCAAATGTTCTTATTAAAATGTCGTGTGATTAATTCTAACATAATTTTTATATAATAGCAATATATTTACAAAAAATTCATTTTTATATATGAACATATCTAATTTTTTAAAAATATTTAGTGCGTATCTGAAAAGTCTGGAATGTTGGTCATTTTAACAAAATAGAAATAGCCCCAACATATATGAAAGCCAAAAATGATACAGCAAGTTTGTCATATCGGGTAGCGATACGACGAAATTGTTTGATTTTATTGAAAAAGCATTCAACCAAATGTTTTTCTTTATACAGACACCAACTACCGACCAAGGTTCTTTCCAATTCGTCATCAGTTAATTCATATCATCTTCCCATTTTATCAGCTCCTCTCTGTTATAGTATATCACATTTTTGTCTATTTTGCAGTTTTCAGATACGCCCTAATCTATTATATTTTTTTAGGTATTATTTTTATCTATGGTGAATAAAATATACTATAAAAATATAATTAATATTTAAGAGGTTAAAATGGATAAAGATTTTATAAAAAGATTAATGGATATATTACCTTACGAAATTACATATATATTAAATAAAATATCCCTGTACGAAAAAGAGCATTTACAAGAAATCCGTTTAAGGATAAATATGCCCTTATGTTTGATTGTGCAGGGAATTTCCGTATTTGTGGATATTAATGGTCATACATTTACAAAGCCGTCCAATAAATCTTTTAAAATAAAACCTAAATTATTGGAAGATTGTTTTTTATCGCTTTGTTCATATTCAGTACAGTCACATCAAGATGAACTACAAAGCGGATATTTTACTGCAAATTGTGGTTTTAGGGTTGGGGTTGGTGGTAATGTAACACAAAGTGAGTATGGTAAAAAGATGTATAGAGATATATATTCACTAAATATACGTATACCAAAGCAAGTATATAATATATGCAATCCAATTATAAATAATATAGACATAATGAGCGGATTACTAATTGTGGGAAAGCCATCTAGTGGTAAAACAACCTTTTTAAGAGAGCTTGCACGCACACTCTCGAACGGAATGTGGGGGAAAAGTTATAAAGTAACTATTATAGATGAACGATACGAAATTTGTGGAGCATATAACAACAATATTGCTTTTGATATAGGATACAATACAGATATTATTTCAGGTGAAGAAAAGACATCGGCAATAGAGAAAGCGGTAAGAGTTCTATCGCCTGAAATAATAATTTGTGATGAAGTTGGCTCGATGGAGGAAGTAGTAGAGATTTCCAAGGGAATACAAAACGGTGTAACATTTATATCAACGATACATGGGAGCTATGATAATATAAATAATCCAAAAATATTACAGCTACTTGATACTGGTGCATTTGAAAATATAATATTTTTATCAAATCCGCAAACACCGTCAATTATAGATAAAATAATTACGAAGGAAGAATATCTCAATGAAATTAATAGGTTTAGTATTACTGTTTAGTATAGTTACATCTTACTTTTTCAGTCTTTCAAGTGATATAAAACTAAAATCAAAGTATATAAATGAATTTTATTTATTTTTAAAGCAACTCGATGTTAATTTAATAAATTATAGGTATACTACTCCTACATTAATAGAAAAGACCGGAGAATTACCAATTTTTTCGGATAATACATATATACAATTGCTAAGACAGGAAGTTAGAAAAAGTCAAAATTTTAATATTGCTTTTGTCAATACCTGCAAACAAAACAATTTACTTAATGAGTTAAATATATATAGTATTTTTGCAAAGTTGAGTAATGTTATAGGTGTAAAAGACATAGAGTTTCAGCACAAGGTACTGTGCATTTGCATTGAAGAACTTAAAGAAAAAGAAGATGAATACAATAGCAATCTTAATGAAAAGATTAATTTTTATAGAAAGATAGGTATAATCGCAGGAATATTTGTGGTTATTATTTTGTGTTAATAGAAAAAAGCGGAGGATAAACAATGAATATAGATTTAATATTTAGAATAGCAGCAATTGGCATAATAGTTTCTATATTATATCAAGTTCTTTTGCGTTCAGGTAGGGAAGATCAAGCAATGATGCTTTCGCTTGCCGGACTTGTAATAGTGCTGACAATGATGATAAGCGAAATAAGTAACCTTTTCAATATAATAAAGGAAGTGTTTGGTTTTTAATGGATATTTTTAAATTATTATCAATATGTGTGATTGCAGCTATACTGTCTCTTGTGGTAAAAGAGAGTAAGAAAGAATACGGAATGATACTGAGTATAATTTGCGGTATAGTAATTTTTACAGTTATTATTGATGATATAGACATAATTATTAAGAAAATATCGGATATAACAACATCATTTAATTTACCATATAACGCACTTAAAACAGTATTTAAGGCAATAGCAATAAGTATACTATCTGAAATATCATCAGCATTGTGCAAAGATATGGGAGAAAATGCAATAGCTGTAAAAACAGAACTTGTTGGCAAAGTAAGTTTAATTATTTTAGGATTACCGATAGTTTTTGAACTGCTTAATATTGTTGTTTCATTGCTAAATACATAAATCAATAAAAAGGATATTTATATGAAAAGAATTAATGAAAAAATAGTCTTGATAGTTATTTTTGCTGTTTTGTTTATATATTTTTCTGTTTCAGCATACGCAATAGATGTTAATTTTAATAGTGAAAAAGAATTATTAAATTCAGCAGTGAGAGGAGAAGTACTTGATGACATAGAAGAATACGAAATAAATGTATTTAATAATAACTTTTCTATAAAAAAAATATGGGTGCTTATAAAATCTAAAATAGTATTTTACTATAAACAACCATTTAGTATATTGATATCACTTATTGCTATAATTATACTTGCATCAATAACCAAACAATTTAATGAGAGTATATCTTCAAACAAAATAGCAGATATTTTAATAGTATTGTCAATAACATTAATAATCATTGAACCGATAATAGAACGAATTAAAGCTTGTATAGTAACTATTAATGATTATAGGTATTTTTCAGCAACGTTTATACCTGTTTTTGCAGGTGTACTAACAGCATCTGGACAACCCATAACAGCAGGCAGTTTTAATATATTTTTGTTCACAGTAGTAAGTGTATACACACAAATAGTAACTGATTTTTTCATACCATTTATATATGCTTTTGTAACACTGTCAATAGTATCTGTAATAAATACAGATATGAAACTTACAAAACTTATAAAAGCGGTAAAAAATTTAATAGTTTGGGTACTTACATTATCACTTACAATACTAATTGGCTTATTGTCATTACAAACTGCAATTTCTTCATCGAATGATGGTGTTGCTGTAAAAACTACAAAATTTATAATGGGTTCACTTATTCCCGGGCTTGGTTCTACACTTTCAGATTTATTTATGGCATCGCAAGGCTTTATACATATTATAAAAAATTTTGTTGGGGCTTATGGAATTTTGCTGACAGCAATTATATTCTTGCCGGAAATAGTTAACTTGTTCTTATGGTACACAATGCTAAATACAGCATCATTTGTGGCAGGTATTTTTGGCATTGATCAGATAGATGAACTTTGTAAGAACTTTGCAACCGTATTTGGTTTAATACTGTCAGTCATTCTATATATTATGTTTTTGATAATAATAGCCACAACACTGATACTTGTATGTTTTAAAGGAGTTTAGAAAAATGCGAGGTATTAATAATTGGATTTTAACTGTATCTGTTGGTACAATAATTTGCAGTATAGTGATGATGTTTATTCCATCAAAAAAATATGAACAGTCAATAAAACATATTATAGGATTATTTATGTTGCTATGTTTTACAATGCCTGTAATAGGGGATATAAAGCCAATTAATATTGATTATAGTATTATTGAAAACAGAAGATTTGAAATAGCGAAAGAAATAGATGATAAAATAAATTCTTCTGTCAATAAGAATCTTAATGCATATATATCCGAAAAACTTAATGAAATAGATATAAATATCAATGAATATGATATACTCTCAAAGGTAGAAAGAGGAATATTGGTGGTTAAACTTCCAATTATATACATTAATGAAGAAGAAATAGTGAAAAAACATTTATCAGAAATATTTAATGTAAGTGTAGAAATAAATTTTACATAAAAGAGGGAAGCAGAGACAGATGAATAAAATAAAACAAATTTTCTCAAAAAATAAATCAACTATATTTACTGTAATAGGTATAATAAGCATTATTTGTATAGCATTTGGCAAATATTTACCTATAAATATGCCAAAAGAAACACAAGAAGATATGACAGAAACGGTAGAAAAAACATACGAAGAAAAAACGATAGAGCAGCTACAAAATATATTGAGTAAGGTTAGCGGTGTCGGAGAAATAGAAATAATGTTGACACTTGCTGAGGGCTATTCCTATGAATATGCAACAGAAACTAAGAACAATGTAGACACACTTGAAGATATATCAAACAAAGATAACACCCGAAAGCAAGAAAAAAATACAAATGAAGAAAAATATGTGATAGTAGAAAAAAATGGACAGAAAACTCCAATTATTACGAAGCAAATTAATCCAAAGATAAAAGGAGTAATAGTGGTATGTGATGGTGGGGAAAATCCACAAGTTGTTGGTAGGGTAGTGGAGGCAACCAGTGTGGCTCTGGGGATACTATCATCACAAATATCTGTTTTGCCTATGGTAAAATAATTTTGCCTAATTAATTATGTATAATCGAAATAAATTTCATCAAGAAAATTTGAACAAAAAAATAAAAGCCTTGAATATTATGCACAAGACCAGTAAAAACGGACAATAGAAAAAAATAGACCTCCTATGGTAGAATTAAATAAACTACAATAGGAGGAATTTTTATGCCACAAAGTTACAGACATATACAAGAATTTTATCAACCGTTACAATAGAAATCAAAAGAAACTTGAAGTAGGG
>JAHHTR010000146.1 GCA_020024515.1 Angelakisella sp. | reverse complement strand
AGAAATATCTGAAAATTATCCGAATTCAAATTATAGATATCTGAAGCTTTACCTTCAACCGTTAAATTAACAGTAAATTTCTGATTTGGAAGAACAATAAGTCCATTTTTCTTTAAAGTTGATATAACAGGTTTCACCGTTTCGTTTAAGTATTCGTTGTTTTTGAAAATTTGTATCAATATCCATAAATACTTTTATGGTATTATAATTGGTTATTTTTGGTGAGTGAGAATATGAACCTTCGATAACGACCAGTTTTGTAGGATTTACAAATACTGTTTTGTTATAGTTCATTATTCTGCAATCAAAAATCTTATAAGAAAAAGTGTTTCTTTGGTTTAAGTATTTTGCAACTTCTTCATTAAATCGTTCATAATGAACATTTCCGCCGGCTTCGGCCAGTCTTGTTGGTGTACGCAATTCAACAGGTAGAAAAAAATCGTCCATATGGATAACGGTGCAATCAAATACATCTTCAAGCAGTTTTGAAAATGTGGTTTTTCCACTGCCACATCTACCGTCTATTGTAACGTTAACATATTCATTGGATAATTTATTATAAATATCATTTAAAAATAATAGATATGGGGCAAATTTTGAATTTAAAAGACAATAGTGTGGGGTATATTCTTGTCTGTACTTTTCACTGTGACCTATTGGGGAATAGTTGTTTATGATAATGTCTTTATAGATATTATCAATAATATATATATTAAAATTATATATATTTGTTTTACACAGTTCTTTTATATCATTAATGAGAATTTTAAAACGTTCATTATCTTTTGTAAAATCTGTTGACAGTAAGCAAAATTTATATATTAAATCTACTGAAAAGTTGTTTTGTTTTGCGACACTTAAATTTAATCTTATTAAATTGTTCCCTATATCTTCAAATAACGGAAAATTATTATTTTTATCGCATAAAGTATATTCTTTTTTTAGTTTGGTATAAAATGTATCGTTATCACTAATGATATGACCTAGACCGAAAGAATGTTGATAAGCAAGTTTTATAATGTCTTGTTCTTGCATATATGGATAAGTTTTAATTTGTTTGTCTATAATATCTTTAAATATGTTATAATTATTCATTAGCTCAGCCACTTTGTTTTCCTTAATGTAATTACTATTATTGGTATAAGTATAATTTGAACTATTATTCCGGGAATAGCATTTATAAATGCACCTGCAAAAAATAGTTTAAAACCGAAATTAATTTTAAATAGCAAAGCAAGAATGAATTGTACTGCACCCCAAACAATTCTGCCTAAAATCATTGAAACTATTAGGCTGATATATATGTTGACAGTATTATGTTTTAATTTTTTGTACAGAAGACCTGTAAAAAATCCGTATGCTGCAAGCTCAAATGCCATTGATATAGCTACGGGAAACAAAGGTGGCATACCAAACAGTACAGATCTTAATATTGGAGATATCGCTCCTACAAATAGTCCATATATCGGGCCACAGACAAATCCACATAAAAGTATAGGTAAGTGCATGGGAAGTAATGCTCTGCCAATATACGGAATATGTCCTGTCAAAAACGGTAAGAGTAGAGACAGGGCAAGAAATATGCTTGCAAATACCATTTGTTGTGTTTTGTTTGTTTTAGTTGTGTTCATCAGTAAAAACTCCTTTTAAAATAAAAAATATTTTTACTGTTCTACGGAACAATTATTTCGCTAGTACGAAGATTAAAAAAATATGTTTTGGTTATTGAAATACTGTATATTTATATCAACTTCGGTTGATTTTTGTTTTATTAATATAAAGTACCAAATGAAATTATACTTTTTTTGAGAAGTATTGTCAATTTTTTAAATAAATAAATTTTATATTAATGAAAAATATACTTTATTTATCATTATATATCTGTTATAATAAGAAATAGAGTGTCTATAACTAGATTAGAAGAAAATATATCATAAAAACATGAGGTGTAGATTAATGGGACTTTTACAAAAATTGTTTGGCTCTTATTCTGACAGAGAAATAAAGAGAATAAAACCAATACTTGAAAAAGTATTGATGTTAGATGATGAATTTAACAAAAAAAGTGATGAAGAATTACAAGGAATGACAGCAAAATTCAAAGAGAGATTGGGTAATGGTGAAACACTTGATGATATTTTGCCTGAAGCATTTGCTCTTTGTCGTGAAGCCGCATGGAGAGTACTTGAGATGAAACCTTTCCCTGTGCAGGTAATAGGTGGTATTATTCTTCATCAAGGAAGAATTTCCGAAATGAAAACAGGTGAAGGTAAAACGCTTGTTGCGGTTCTTCCTGTTTATCTTAATGCACTTACAGGAAAGGGTGTGCATGTTGTAACAGTAAACGATTATTTGGCAAAAACAAACAGTGAGCAAATGGGGAAAATATATAACTGGTTGGGTCTTACTGTTGGTGTAAACCTAAATGGTTTGTCTTATGAAGAAAAACAACGTGCTTATGCTTGCGATATTACTTATGGTACAAATAACGAGTTTGGCTTTGACTATTTGCGTGATAATATGGCAACAAGTAAAGAACAACTTATACAAAGACAACTATACTATGCTATTGTTGATGAGGTTGACTCAATACTGATAGATGAGGCGAGAACACCTCTTATTATATCCGGACAAGGCGATAAGCCAAACGATATGTATAAGATTGCAAATAGCTTTGTACAGACATTGACAGCATTGCGTGTAAAGGAATTTGACAGTAAAGAAGAAGATGACGATATAGATGCTGATTATATCGTAGACGAAAAGGCAAGAACAGCAACATTAACACCAAAAGGTACACAAAAAGCTGAGCAATATTTTAATAAGGCAAATTGGAATGATCCTGAAAACCTTGAACTTGTGCATTACGTAAACCAAGCGGTACGTGCACATGGAATAATGAAAAGAGATACTGACTATATAGTAAAAGACGGTGAAATTGTTATTGTTGACGAATTTACAGGTCGTTTGATGATAGGACGTAGATTTAATGAAGGCTTGCATCAAGCAATAGAAGCAAAAGAAAATGTAAAAGTACAAAGAGAGAGCAAAACTTTTGCTACAATTACATTCCAAAACTATTTCAGAATGTATGAGAAACTTGCAGGTATGACAGGTACTGCTATGACAGAAGAAGACGAATTCAGAGAAATATACGGACTTGATGTAATAGAAATACCAACAAACAAACCTGTTATACGTAAAGATCATGCTGATATTGTTTATAAGACAGAAAATGGTAAATACAAACAAGTTGTTGAAAAAATAAAAGAGTGTTATGCAAAAGGTCAACCTGTACTTATCGGTACAGTATCTGTTGATAAATCAGAAAGACTTTCAAAAATGCTAAAAGCCAGCGGTATACCACACAACGTGCTTAATGCCAAACATCACAAACGTGAAGCGGAAATAGTTGCACAAGCTGGTAAATACAAGGCTGTTACTATTTCTACAAATATGGCGGGACGTGGTACAGATATTATGCTTGGCGGTAACCCAGACTTTTTGGCAAAGGCAGAAATGGTTAAAAAAGGATATATTGAAGAAGATATTTTGCAAGCTACATCATTCTATGCAACTGATGATGAAGAAATACTAAATAAACGTAAGGTATATTCAAACCTTGTTGATAAATACAAAAAAGAAATAGAGCCGGAAGCAGAAAAGGTAAGAGAAGCAGGCGGTTTATTTGTACTTGGTACAGAGCGTCACGAGTCAAGACGTATAGATAATCAGTTGCGTGGACGTTCAGGACGTCAGGGAGACCCAGGGGAAAGCTGTTTTGTTGTATCTCTTGAAGATGATTTGATGAGACTGTTCGGTGGCGAAAGAGTACAAAATATGATGGACAGTATGGGACTGTCCGAAGAAGAGCCTATCAGTAACGGTATGCTTACAAATGTAATAGAGTCGTCACAAAAGAAGATAGAGGGAAGAAACTTCCAAATTCGTAAGAATGTATTACAATATGACGATGTAATGAACAAACAACGTGAGATAATATATGGACAACGTAATAAAGTTCTTAATGGTGAAGATATACACGAAAATATTGAAAATATGTTTAAAGATTTCTTTACAGAAACAGTGGCTCGCTATATAGTTGATGAAGAAATAAAAGATACATGGAATATGGAAGGTTTACGTGATTACTTCAATGGTTGGTTAATCAAAGACGATGATTTAACATATACAGTTGATGAATTGGTGCAAAAGAATATATCAAGACAAGATATTGTTGATGAGCTATTGGAGAAAGCCAACAATATTATGAAAGCAAAAGAGGAACTTTTGACAACTAATATTGAAAGAGAAATGGAACGTTTTGTACTGTTACGTAACGTTGATAAATTCTGGGTAGCGCATATAGATAATATGGAGCAACTAAAACGTGGTATAGGCTTGCGTGCAATAGGTCAGCACAATCCTGTTGTTGAATACCGTATGGAAGGCTTTGATATGTTTGATGAGATGATTAGCGAAATCAAAGAAGAAACAGTCAAAATGCTAATATTACTTGTTCCACGTGTAGTTATGCAGGAAGAAGCAAGAGAACAAGCAAGACCTGAAAAAAATCTTGTGATGAGTGGTGGCAGTGTGGATAATGCACCTACAAAACAACCAATACACAATGATAATAAGGTTGGCAGAAATGACCCTTGTCCATGTGGCAGTGGCAAAAAATATAAAAAATGCTGTGGTCAAGACCAATAATTAAATAATAAAAAAATCTCTTGATAGTTGTAAAATCAATTGAACTGCCCTAATTTGTGCGGACAGTACAAAAAAACCTATTATGGTATGAAATATTAAAATTTAAGCAATAAACTGACTTCTCTTTTCAAGAGGAGTCAGTTTCGTTTTAACTTGAATACGCTCGTT
>JAHHTR010000145.1 GCA_020024515.1 Angelakisella sp. | reverse complement strand
ATATATCCTATCTTAAATCTAATATTATAAATTTTCAATAACAAAATCTCAAGATTTAATTATAGCAATTTAATTTTTGTATTGTCTGATTGTCATCAAAAATTATGGTAATTACTTTTATAAGAATATCGGAGGAGAAATGAATGCCAGATAAAAACAGTAAATCATATATTGAAAGCAAAAATATAAGTATATCAAAACAGTTACAACAATATATAGATACAATTCAATTTTTTGATGATAATTTTGATGATTATATATACATATTTGATTTAACAAATGGACGTATTTTTTTAACAGATAAGATTCGTGAAAAATTTCCTATTCCACCAGCCGATGAAGATGGCAATGATTTCAACGATTGGAATAATATTGTATATTCAAAAGACAAAAATCTTATGAACCATTACATAGAACTTCTAATCAAAGGAGAGGTGGACTCTTTTGACATAAATTACAGAATTATAGACAGAGCAGGAAACAAAGTATGGGTTAGAGTTAAAGGTACTTTGCGTGAAAAGAAAGATACACAATCTTTTATTATCGTTGGACGTATCATAGAAATTGACTCTGTCGGTATAATTGACAATTTGACAGGGTTATTCTGTCGAGAAACATTTATAGAAAGCATTAAACAAAATTTTAAAATATATGACGGCTATCTTATGATTTTGGGAATAGACAATTTACAAAATATAAATATAACACATGGACGAAAATTCGGAGACACTGTTCTTAAAAAAGTTGCGGAAATATTAGATACTCATACAAAATACCCTATAGAATTATATCGTCTTGACGGCGACTGCTTTGCAGTAAACTTTATTCAACAAAAACAAGAAGATGTTGAAACATTCTACTATTCCGTAAAAAAAGCACTTAAAAATGTTTGCACTGTTTCAGCAGGTATCATAAACTACAAACATAATGAAAATATTGACAGTGGGACTGTTTATCTATATGCTGAAACTGCCTTAAATAAAGCAAAAAAAGATGGAAAAAATAGAATGTTTTTCTTTTCGGAAGATAATTATCAAAAAAATCTCCAACAAATAGAGCTGTTTGTTGAAATGAAAGAATGTATACAAAACAACTGCAACGGCTTTTATTTGGAATATCAACCACAAGTTAATTGCCAAGATTTCAGTGTCTGCGGAGTAGAAGCTTTGGTTCGCTATGAATCTCCTTCAAAAGGCAGAATTAGCCCGATAGAATTTATTCCGTTACTTGAACAAACGGGACTTATTTGTAATGTTGGCGAATGGGTTTTAAAAACAGCTCTTTTTCAATGTAAACAATGGAGAAAGCATATTCCCAATATTAATGTGAGTGTAAATATTTCTTATGTTCAACTTCAACAAGACGGATTTACAGATATTGTTTTGGATTCTTTAAAAGAGATTCAACTTCCCGGAAATGCATTGACATTGGAAATAACAGAGAGCATGCCACTTCAAAATTATTGCTATTTTAATAAGATATTCTATGTTTGGAAACAAAACGGAATTAAAATTTCTATTGATGATTTCGGAACAGGATATTCAAGTTTAAGTTATTTAAAAAATATAGAGATAAATGAACTTAAAATCGACAGATGCTTTGTGAACCATATTCAATACAATACTTATAACTTTCGCCTGCTCAAAAATATAATTGAACTTGCACACAGCACAAATATCGAGGTTTGTTGCGAAGGTGTTGAAACATTTGAGGAGCTTGTGACACTGCAAGAATTACATTCAGATATTTTTCAAGGATATTTCTTTGCAAAGCCATATTCAGTCAGTGCATTTGAAGACACTTATATTAATACAGACTCCAAAGCTTACCGAGATAGACAAGAAAGAGAATCTAAAATATATGAGTTAAGATCTAATGAGAGCAAAGAACTTTTAGAGGAACTTAGAAACGACGAAATAGGTAATATTATAGAAAGTATGGATGAAATGGTATATGTCAGTGATCCGGAAACTTATGAGTTATACTATTTAAATGCTGCCGGTCGTCGAATAACGGGTGTATATGACTACAAAGGTTGTAAATGCTACAAAGTATTACAAGGAAAAAATAAACCTTGCGACTTTTGTACCAACGCAAAATTATGTACGGAAAACTTCCTCATCTGGGAAATTAAAAATACTTTTCTTGAAAGACATTTCATTATGAAGGACAAGCTGATTCCTTGGAAAGGAAAAATGGCTCGTGTTGAAATAGCATTCGATATTACAGAAAAAGAAATACTAAGCCAATCAATTCAAAAAAGATTGAACTTTGAAAAAGTAATTGGTGATGTATGCAAAATACTTTTCAATAATGACAATACAGTGAACTCTATATATAATGTACTAAAAATCATAGGAGAATTTTTCGAAGGTGACAGAGTATATATTCTAAAATATGACACTACCGGCAATCTTTTGAATTTAAATGGAGAGTGGTGTGCAAAAGGAAAAGACTCCATAAAAAATTTCTTACCGATTAGTACAAAACAAATACACAACGAAAAATCAAAACAAAGAATAGTCTCCCCTATTATACATAATAATAAAATCATCGGATTTTTATGTGTAGATAATCCACAATATATAGAGGACGGCGATAATATCGTAGCAACAATAGCAAATTTCATTGGATATACAATAATCAATGCAGAAAATCAAGATAAACTGCATACACCGCTTGCAAGTCAAAACTAAAATTCAATATAAGCAAATAATATATAAAAAACTCCGTTGTAGAGTTAAAGAATGACTCTATAACGGAGTTTTTTTGTAACTACACAAACTCAAAAATCAAATGTTTGTATGGATATTTTTTATGTTTTATTAAGTTTTAATCTGAACATAGTTTAACTTATAAGTTAAATAACTCTTTGTAATAACTGTTATTATTAAGTAGATTTATATGTACACCTACTCCAACAAATTCAGCTTTATTAATTACTAATATCTTATCAGCAAATTATTTCAAATCATTAGTTAAAGTTGTAATTTGTAACAATCGGGGTGCGGTTTTGTGTTTTATCATTAAAGTACTCATAAAAACACAGTCCCAAAAAGCTACCTGAAATATTATATACATTATCAAAACCATGTCCTTGTAAAGTAAGGCAAGCATTATAACTGCGTTGTGAACTACGGCAATGTAGGTAAACAGGTATGTCCTTTGGTATTTCGTCCAAACGGTTACGTATACAACTTAGAGGAATATTGTGTGCTGTTATAATATGGCCGTTAGCAAATTCAGATTCTTCACGAACATCAATAATATATGCACCACTCTCAACAAGTTCACGAACCTTATCTACACGTACTTGTTTGAATGTTTTTTGCATTAAATTCATTGCAACAAGCCCTGCATAATTACTTGCATCTTTTGCTGTACTGAATGGTGGAGCATAGCATAGTTCAAGATCACGTAAATCGTCTACTGTACCATTAAATTTAATAAGTGTAGCTACTATATCAATACGTTTAGCCGCTTCACCCTTGCTTATAGCCTGAGCACCAAGCACACGCCCTGTTGGTACTTCATATATTAGCTTATAATGCAATGGATAACTATTTGGCATAATACCCACCTTATCCTGCGGAAGTATATATACTATATCATAATTAATATGCTCAGCCTCACACTGTGCAGCTGTAAGACCTGTTGATGCTGCATTATAGTCAAATACTTTTATACAAGAAGAACCGATATATCCTGTATTTCTTACTGTTCTGCCATAAATATGGTCAGCCACTGCTCTTCCTTGCTTTTGTGCTGGGCCTGCAAGCGGAAGGTTTTGTGGCTTATGTGTAAGAGCATTATATACTTCGATTGCATCACCAACAGCATAAATATCCTTATCAATAGTAGTTCTGTAATTCTCGTCTACTTTTATGCAGCCTCTTTCATTAACTTCAAGACCACAGTCTACCGCAAGTTTGGAATCGGGGCGAACACCAATAGCCATAACAACAGCCTTGCCCTCTACAACCTTGCCTGATTCAAGAACAATGTTTGAATTTTCAAAAGCTACTGCTTTATCTCCAAGAATAAGATTAACACCTTTGTCCATCATCTCTTTATGCAAAATTTGTACCATATCATAATCAAACGGACGCATAATTTGTGGCATTGCCTCTACAAGAGAAACATCATAACCTGCTTCAATTAGATTTTCGGCTGTCTCCACACCTATAAAACCACCACCAACAACAATAACTTTCTTAACATTGTTATTATGTATAAAATCGTATAGTTTAGCTACATCGACAACATTTTTAACGATGAATATATTAGCATTCTCTATTCCCTTAATAGGTGGAACAATAGCATTAGCACCCGGTGCGATTATAAGTTTATCATAGCTCTCTGTATATGTTTTATTTTCCTTTAAATCATTTACAGTGACAGTTTTATTTGTTCTGTCGATTGAAACAACTTCGCTATCTGTACGAGCATCTATATTGTATTGATTTTTAAATTTTAGTGGTGACATAAGTACCAAATTTTCATGTGCTTTTATCTTATCACTTAAACGATAAGGTAAGCAGCAATTTGAAAAAGAAACATGAGGACCTTTTTCAAACATAATAATTTGTGCATCTTCATCTAAACGTCTTAATCTTGCAGCAGTTGATGCACCACCTGCCACACCACCAATAATTACATATTTTTTGCTCATTTATGATCTTACCTCCTAATTTCTTTATTAAATTATAAAAATACATTTAATACTATTTAAAACTGAATCACTTTTTGTATTTTTGATGTTCTAAAACAAAATAGAAATCATACAAAAGACTAAATAATGACAGAAATTTTGTTTTGAGCAACAAAAAAATCTCATACTAATACTACCACAAAACGAATGGCAACAACTTCTCCGACAAGTACTTCTTTGTTCATTGTATCAACAAGCTTTACATCTATATATTACATTTTAATTAAAAAAAGTCAATAATTATTGATATTTTATAAAAAATGTGCTCTTAAATTAAAATTAGTAAGGGTTACTATTAAATGG
>JAHHTR010000144.1 GCA_020024515.1 Angelakisella sp. | reverse complement strand
AAAACACGTTTTTTATACCTCTAAATAAAAAAAGTCTCAAATATTTTTATTTTGAGATTTAATAGGTGTGCCCTGAAACAGGGTGTAGTTATTATTAGATTTAATATAGTTATATTATTATATCTTGTATATTCTTTTTCTGATGTTATATATATTCTATTGTTTCCTTCTTTGGGGGTTCACTGTGAACTGGTGGGTAGTTCTGCAAAATTTCGTACTTATCCCTTGGCGGAATTCTCTCTTGTTTTTTTTTGAAAGATAGGACGCCATTTTTTTGACGTCCCATCTGATTTCTTACAGAGACACAGCGCTAAATGTCTTTGTAATTTGACGAGGGGGTAAAATACTCCCTTATGTAGATATAGTCTTAATACATCTGCATTTGGAAAGAGGGCTTATCATTGGATATATCATCAAGCTTTCTTCCCAAAGCGAGACGCATTTCACGAAGTTTTTGCAATCGCTTGCTGTCAATGTGATTATGAGCTATCCTTGGTTCAGGAGTTTTACTTTCAAATACTTTTGCGATATTTTTAAACAGATTTATTAATTGTTTGCTTAAAACTTCTTCTTGTTCTTGCTTTTGATTATCCGTTAACATTAAACTGAAATCCATTTTCATAACTTCTTTTATAACCATATTTTTTACTGACTTAAATTCATTGCATTCTGATAACTTTGGTTGTTTCCACTCTCTGTCAGAGTAGCTATGATAGACTTCCTCTTTCAGTTGCCACCACGTTTTGTAAGCATTGACTATGCTTTCATTCTCACTTATTTTATCGACTATGTTGTTGAGTAACTTTTTGGTGGATTTATTAAGATAGCCATATACCTTTTTGCCTTTGTGTGTTCGTAATCGCTCATTTAAAAGCATTAGCATATCATTTAATTCTTTGTCATTACTTTCAATTTTGATATCTTTGAGAGCTTCTCTAAACTCATTTTTCAACTTCTTGTTATGCTCAGTCATGCCACTGTATATTGGCTGTAAGCTTTGGTTGAATATATTACCAACTAACTCATGCTTAATATTTTCAATGCCTTTTTCATTGAGATAACCTTCATTTGGATTGTCAGAATAAATTATCATATGGATGTGCGGATGATGTCCTTCATTGTGGAAGGCAGCATACCAATGATAGTTATCAAGTCTAATCTTAAAATTTTCAGCCATTTTGGGAGCAAGCTTTGACATAAGCGTGTGCCAACTTTCTGCGTTGTCATAACCTGTGCGAATTGCATCTTCACGAGTTAATGAAATTATAGGCATATATATCGGTCTTGAATCTTTGGTAAGCTCACGCTGAACTTCAGAAAGATTAATAGGTTTGTAGCCAAAAGAAAACAGACCGTGAGTACTTATTTTTTCCACTCTCGGTCTGTTTGCAATATAATCTATGTAGTTTTGGACGTGTTCGACACCTTCTCTCGTTGCAATATATTTTACTGTATTCGATATTTTTTTAGAACTTGTATCGGCTCTTAGGTAGTGACACTTAAAAATTATCTTAGGCATAGTCCTCCTCATTGCTTATTTTCAAAGCATCTTCAAAACAAATTTTGCCATTACAGCTTTTGACTGTGTTCACGGCTTGGACTCTTAGTCTTTCAATATATTCTTTGGGTATGTCTAAGCCTGCGGCAAGAATTTGCATAATGATTTCCATTTCAACGGCGAATCTAAAAAGATTGGTTGCATTTCTGTTTTCACATTCTTTGATACTTCCGTCAATTACTCCAACAAGAGTATCACTTAAAAAAGCTGTTGAGTCATTGGCTCCTACGTAACCAATAAAGAACTCAACAGCTTTAGCTATAAGTTGGCTTTGATTTTCGACATTAAAACGTTTGACAAGTCCGTCAACCTTATTGATAATATCGGGATCAAGCCATACGTTTACACGTTGTTTTTTCTCTTTCATAATTTTTCTCCTTTTCAAAATTAATATTGTTTTATCTCTATGGTGTCATATCGCAGTATCCATAAATATGCCTAAAATGGCTTAAATATCTACAGAACAACTGACTTATGACATCATTTGATACATTTACATCACCCAACGTGATATCATCTACAAAAGGCTATACCTTGGGACAATACGGTCGGCATTGCCGACCGATGTGATTGCGAGGACTACCTCGCTTTTTCCTGCATACAAATAGGTCGCACGCTTTTCTCTTATTTTCCCCTTATATCAGACTTATTATCACATCCAATTTAGCTATAACTTCCCTAAAAAAACTCTCCACAAATTCGTCCTATTTGGAAAAATATTGCGATATGGTACAGTTACTCCACTTTCATCACATAAGGGCAAACAAAGGTGTTTGTGCGCAAGTGGTGGTAAGTTTAGATAGTATTAGTTTGCAAACAGACTTTCACTTTTTAAAGTATTTATAGTTTTATTAAATCATTTTATCATCTTCCTAATTTGATATTTGAATATTATTTATATTTAATTATTTCTATCATCTCAGTTTTAGAATTTTTATTTTTATATAAATTTTATTAAATAAAAATATCACTGTGTAGGTGCTTAACAAAACGGATGTAGGTGTGTCAATGATGTGTTACAAAATCAAAAAACCTCATTGATAGAAAGAAAAGCCTTAATATAATCAGAAGGCGACTTCCAATTTAAAGGACGCATAGGGAATTTATTGTATTTTCTGTTATGTAGAGCAAGTTACTTTTTAAAGTCATCAAACGAAAAAAATTTATGTGTTGAATAAAAATATTCGTTATCTTTACGATGACTATGTTCCGCTTTACCGTTATGTCTGGGTGTAAATGGACGTATTAATTTATGTTGTATGCAGTGTTCTTTAAGTTTTCTTTCAAACAGCGTAGGCTTAGGCTTTGTTGTATTACCAAGCCTTTTTGTAAATTCCAAACCATTATTCGTTTACACACACTCAACTTTAAAGGGGAATTTCCTGAGCATATGTTCAAGAAAAACAGTTGATTCGCATATCTTTTATCAGCTTTAATTTTTGTGCTGTATGCTCGTTTGGGTGATGATGTGGATAGTGGGACGACATAAACGAAGCATCATACCGTTTTAACCAACGATAAATATATTGACGGTTTGTTTTGTATTTTATAGAAGCTTTGGTTACTCCGTGTTTTATGGAATACAAAATTAACGCTTGACGATATTTACAGGTTTGTGTTACACTTTTTATGACGATATGGATTTTCCTCTCTTTCAGTTTAGTTGTTGTAAACTTACTGTAACATAGATTTTCTATTTCGTCACTTTTTTGCAATACTGTAACACATCTATTGTAATCTTACATTTTTAATCATAAATCTTTATCAAATTTTATTGCAATTATAAATATAATACTCTATAATCAAAATAGATATGATAATGAATTAATATATCAAATATAATTAAACAAAGAAAGTGGTGGATAATATGAATGGAAGAACCAACCCTGAGGAAAACAAATCGGAAACCTTGTACAAGGATTTTATTAAAAGCTTAGATAAATATAAGTCAAATGACTTTATTGGAGCTCTAATAGGGTACCTTGAGGCGATTAAAAACTTGGCAACGCTTGATATTAATTGTATAGATGATTCAAAATACAGAGACGAACTTAATAGAAATATTTCTACAATTGTTAACTTTGTTAAGAAGCACGGAGAAAATAATTATGAGCTTCGTAATATCAAAGGCTTTAAAGTAAATTCTGATAATAGTATTTCGGGGTCTGATAATAGTATTTCGGGGAAAGATTATTATTACTATATAGCTGACCAATATATGAAGGCATCAATTTATTATGTAAGATATATTAATTTTTTAAATAGAAGTACATTGGACAAATATAGAAAACAAGAAATAAATAATAAGTTAGAAGAATATTGTACAAAACTAAAAGTCGATAAAAATGATAAAAATTTAGATATTGAATATAAATGTAACAATTTACTGGACCAAATTAATAAAATTAAATATTCAGACAATAGCTCTAACAACAATACTAATATCTCCAAAGACAGTAATGACAATAACTCAGAGAGTGAGCAGATAAGTATTGAAGATATAAAGCAACAATGTTGGCAATATTTGGATGAAATAAAAATATCAAAGGATATAAGTTATAAAATATATATGATGTTTAACAATATGATGAGAGAAATTAGATTTTTTGGTGGAGCATATCAATATTTATGGCATTGGAAACAAGAAAATAAAACATTGTATCGCGCCCAACTTTCTGATTCTCAAAAAACACAGGACAATCAAACATCTGCTGAGGACAATAAATCCGAAAATCAAAACTTTACCAACGAAAAAGAAAAATATATAACAAATATGTTTCAAAGCTCCATAAAGCATATGAATGAACTATCAACGTCACATAAATCATATTCAGAAAATTTATTGCTTGATGTTTATAAATATTTAATTTTAGAAAAAGACGAAAGTAACGCTAAAGATGAAAGTGTAAATACAAATGAAAGTGTAAATACAGAAGATGGATTTACTATTATAAATTGCTTGGAAAATAAGAATAATGTGACATTTAAAATTATAAAAAACGCATCTATTAACAGTATCTTTGTTAATAACGAGGCAAAATCTTTCCATAATTTTATTGTTGACAACAATAAAACAGATAATAATTATGATTATCCATTTGCAGTAGAAATGTTTCCTACCTGCTTTAATAGTGAAAGAAACTCCAAGGGTACACCGATAGGAATGAGAGATAAATATTTACCGGCTTATTTTTCCTCGTGGGAAATAGAAATAAATGCCCAATTAAGTAAAACAAAAGTTGCTGACGACAAGGAAGTAATTACATACAAAAAATGTTATGTAAAAGAAGTTACTATACAAAATGATAGCGATGAAAATATTAGTTTTAAAAATTCTGATGATGGAACTCTTTTTACAATAAAACTTGAAAAGAGTGATATTATATATCTATTATTGAAAATATTTGAAAAGAAAATATCGCTATCACCAAAAGATAAAAATAATATTGATGATAAAAAAGTATCTGAAATAATAGTCGAAAAAATAGTCGATGGTATAA
>JAHHTR010000143.1 GCA_020024515.1 Angelakisella sp. | reverse complement strand
TAACCATAGATTGGTTAAAAATGAATTTTGGACAAGAATTATATTATAAAGCTTTGGATTTATATAATAATGGAAAAATAGAAAATTATAAATCGGAAGACAAAGTAAATGATGAAATTTTGACAGAAACACTTATTACCGCATCAGTTGTGGAAGAAGATGTGTATGATATATCCATAACACTGAATCATACAAGAAACAGTGTAAATATTTCATGTGATTGTCAGTACTACAAAGATTTTTCTAATTGTGAACATATAATAGCTGTTTTTTTGGTCTATATAAATAAATCAATGGAAGAAAAAATTATTGATGAAAAAACAGATTTTAAGGCTTTGCAAATGTTTAGAGCATATTTAACTATGCACACAGATATACAGTTAAAGCCTCATGATTTAATTACAGTTACACCAACAATACATTTAAAACGATATATTAACTATCGTATGTCATATAAGTATCCAGAAATATCATTGAGAATTAATAGGGCGAATAAGAGAGCCTATGTTGTACAGAAAATAGATCAGTTTTTGGAAGATATTAAGTATAACCACGATATTACTTATGGTAAAGAACTGCAATTTGTACATTCAAAGGATATCTTTGATGAAAAGGGCAGAGCGATAGTAGATTTACTTATAAATGCACGTGAAGAAAGTAAGAATGATACAAATTTGCTTTTGGGTGACTTAATAAATAAAAACAGAGTGACACTGAGAGGAAATTCATTCTTAAAGTTTTTTGAACTTTATAGAGATAAACTTGTGGTAAGCGATTTATCCGCAGATCCAATAACATTTGTAGATGGTAATCCAATAATTACACTAATGGTTATGGAAGATTTTGGTGGAGTAAACGTGTACATCAAAGAAAATGTATCATTTATAAAGGATCAAAGTGAACTATATGCAGTAGATGAAACAGCTTTTTACCACTGTACAAAAGAAATGAGCGAGAGAGCTTATCCTCTTATTAACTCACTGATAACACCTATGACAATTGGCGAGAATGAACTTGCGACTTTTTGCAGTTGCGTTTTGCCGGAAATAGAAAATATTGTTCGTATTGTTGACAGTAAACAAATTTTATCAAAATATTTACCTGATGAATTTATAACAAAATTCTATTTTGATATGTTAAAAGACGGTTCAATCACTGCAAAAGTGGATTTTCAATATGGCGATATTATTATAGAGAATGCTTATTTGAATAATACAGATTACAGAAGTCAAATAAACAGAAATTTGCGTGCGGAAGTAGACAATATAAATTTTGTAAGAAGATTTTTTAAAGAACCGCAGGGCGATAAAACTCTATTCTATATGGATAATACCGAAGATATATATGACTTTATGGTAAAAAATATAGAGGAATTTTCGCTATACGGGGAGGTACTTGTAAGCGATAATTTAGACAAAATCAATATACAAAAACCTCGTGTAAGTGTTGGACTTTCCGTAAGTGACGGTGTGCTTAATATGTCACTGGATACACCTGTATTTCCTCGTGAAGAACTTATGGATATATTTAAATCTTTGCGGTTGCGTAAAAATTATCACAGACTGAAAAACGGTACATTTATTTCGCTTGAAGACAGCGGTCTGCAAGATTTGGCACAAGCTACCGAAACTCTTGCAATTACTGATAAGGATTTAAAAAAAGACAGTATAGAAATACCGATGTATCGTGTTCCATATATGGAAAACATATTAAAATCTGATGAAGTAATAGATGTAAAACGTGATGAAGCATTTAAGAATATAATTAAAAATATAAATACAGTTGAACACAGTAATTTTAATCCTTCACCAAAACTTGAAGGAATGTTGCGACACTATCAAAAGACAGGTTTCAGATGGCTAAAAACTTTGGATAGCTTTGGATTTGGAGGTATACTTGCAGATGATATGGGTCTTGGTAAAACAGTACAGGTTTTGTCATATCTTGACTCAATAAAGAGAGAAAAGAAAAAAGTGGTTTCACTTATTATTTGTCCATCATCACTTATTATTAATTGGGCAGAAGAAGCACATAAGTTTATTGATGATATAAAAATACTTATGGTAATAGGTGGTGCTGATGAACGCAAAAAGTTAATAGCATCATATAAAAATTATGATGTTTTGGTAACATCTTATGATTTACTTCGCCGAGACATTGATGAATATAAAGATATTGAATTTTACAGCTGTATACTTGATGAGGCTCAATATATTAAAAATTCAATGGCACTTTCAACAAAGGCAGTAAAAAATATTAAGAGCAGAATACGTTTTGCACTGACCGGTACACCTATTGAAAATCGTTTGAGCGAACTTTGGAGTATATTTGACTTTTTGATGCCGGGATATCTATATTCTCATCATAAGTTTATGGAAGAAATAGAGAGACCTATAATAAAAGAAGAAAGTGAATATGGTTTAAATGTACTGAGAAAAATGGTTTCACCATTTATTTTAAGAAGACTGAAAGCAGATGTACTAAAAGAATTGCCACCGAAAATCGAACATATACATCGTGTGCAAATGGATAGTGAAGAACGCAAGATATACAATGCTTGTGTTGAAAGTACAAAGAAAACAATCGAGAGCGAAGAAAATATTAATAAGGTTCAGATACTGTCTATGCTTACAACTTTGCGACGTATTTGCTGTGACCCACATCTAAGTATAGAGGATTATAATGGCGAAAGCTGTAAGCTTAATGCTTGTGTGGATTTGTGCAGACGTGCGGTAGAAGGCGGACATCAAGTACTTCTATTTTCACAATTTACAACAATGCTTGATATTATAGAAAAGAAACTGGAAGAAGAAAAAATATCAACATTTACTTTGCAAGGCTCCACACCGAAAGAAAAACGTGCCGAGCTTGTAAAAAGATTTAACAATGGTGAGGCATCAATATTCTTAATATCACTGAAAGCCGGAGGAACAGGACTAAATCTTACATCAGCGGATATTGTTATTCACTATGACCCATGGTGGAACTTGGCAGCACAAAATCAGGCAACAGACAGAGCACATCGTATGGGGCAAAAATCAAAAGTTCATGTATACAATCTAATTGTAAAAGATACAATTGAAGAAAAAATACTTGCTTTACAAGAGAAAAAGAGCAAGCTTATGGACAGCATAGAGGGAAATACAGATGGCGATATTATGACTATGTCAAAAGACAGAATATTGGATTTGTTGCAATAGTAAAAAAACAGAAATATTATTTACACTAATAACAAAAGAGCATTAAGGGTTTTCCTTAACACTCTTTTGTTATATTCGACAAATTTTGACAATTTTCGTTAATAGTATTTAAAGTAATTTTTCAAAAGCTTCTTTGTTGATAGGTTTTGAAAAATAATAGCCTTGACCATAGGGGCAATGTATCTTTTTTAGAATTTGCAAGTCTTCTTTTGTTTCCACACCTTCTGCTATTGCAGGGATATGTAGTTTTTCGGTAAGGTTTACAACAAATTCTAAAATATTATATGAACGACTGGAAGATTTATCTCCGCTCAAAAATCTCATATCAAGTTTGATGGTATCAAAAGGTAATTCGTTTATCATATTCAAAGAAGAATATCCTTTGCCAAAGTCGTCCATTTCTATGGAAAATCCATAGTTACGCAGATAGTTTAAGACAGTGATTATTTGATTTGTATCTTTGGCAAATGCACTTTCAGTTATTTCCAGATGCACAAATTTGTGTGATAAACCATATTTTCCCATACATTTTTTTATATGATATAAAAAGTCTGTGGAATATAAGTCTATACGAGACAAATTGACAGATATTGGAATGACTTCTTTTCCGCTGTCTATCCACTCTCTTAAATTTGAGCATACTTGTTCAAATATATAACTGTCAAGTTCAGTTATAAAACCATTGGCTTCAAATAACGGAATAAAATTATCAGGTGGAATAATGCCTTTTTCGGGGTGAAACCAACGGACAAGAGCTTCGGCACCTACAATTTTTTCACTATATAAATCAAACTTAGGTTGATAGAAAACTTTAAATTGACCGGAATCCAAACTTGATTGCATTTCATTTGTTATTTCTTGTACAAGTATAACTTCTTTTTCAATAGACATATCAAATACTTTGCAAATTTTTGTATAGCTGTTTTTACATTTTTCGGCAGCAAGCTTTGCTCTGTCAAAAATACGTGTTATGGGTAAGGTATTATCATCAATAAAGTATATACCGATACTTGGATTTATGCTGACGTTTTGATAGATGTTTTTAAATAGATGTTTACTGTTTTTATATTGTTGAATAATATTTTCTTTATCTTTGGGATTATATTCAAAACATACAGCAAAAACATCACCTGCAACTCTACCATAAGCAGAGTTTGTCATAGGTGAAAATTGTTTTTCTAAATTTCGGGCTATATGACAAAGAATAGCATCACCTATTTTTTCACCGAAATAAGTATTGATAAGTTTAAATTTGTCTATATCCAGTAAGATAAACACAAAATGTTTTTGATTATATATTTTTAGCATTTCTCTTACTGTTTTAAAGAATTTACGTTTGTTATAAATGTTGGTTAATTTATCAAAGTCAGATTCAAATTTGATTATTTCATCTTTATTATCAGTATGTTTTATGGCATTTTCTATTTTAATTTTTAATAAATCTATTTTTATAGGTTTTTCCAAAAAATCGTATGCACCCATTTTAAGTGCTGTATATTCGTAATCTTCACGTTTTTGTGATGTCATAACAAATATGGGAATATCTTTTTGCCCTACTAGTTTATTTAAAATATGTAAAAACTCTATTCCGTCCATTTTGGGCATTACTAAGTCAAGCAGAATAATTTTTATAGTATCAAAATTATTTTTTACAATTTCGATAGCTTGCTCCCCGTTTTCTGCTTGTAGTATAATATATTCAGATGATAGATTTGTTGCAAGATGATCTCTGATAAGGGTACTATCATCAATAATTAATATAGTGTTCTTCATATTTGCTCTCCATTTTGTTATGGTTGTTGATTTTTGTTAGTTATGTTAATTAAAATAGTAATTTTACTCATGCAAAATATATACAAGTAATATCATAATATGAT
>JAHHTR010000142.1 GCA_020024515.1 Angelakisella sp. | reverse complement strand
CCATTCTTGCTCCATAATCGTTTCAGATGTTTGCTCTACTGGTTCTTCCAATAATGCAAACGCTACCTGAAAATCATGATATCGTTCTCCATCAATGGTTGCAACACCAGAAACGACATACTCTTTGCCTTCTCCTTCCAATGTTACACCTTCCATCAATAAATCGTCATCTTCTAAATAAAATTTATGAATTTCTTTTGCAATATCTTCTTCTGAAAATGTCCATTTCATCATACAACGCCTCCTTTTTTCCCATTGTACCATTCCAAAAACAGATATACAAGAAAATTTCTCTTTGTACAACAACACGTTTCGTGCTATAATGAAATATAATTGATTTTTTTCATATATACACCTTGGAGGTTATTTTCATGCATTATATTGTATTAGATTTGGAATTTAATCAATCATTTCCATTCAAAACAGGCATCAAAACAATACCTGTTGCAGAATGTCCTTTTGAAATCATACAAATCGGTGCTGTCAAATTAAGCGAAACATTTGAAATTCTAGAGCAATTCGACACGCTCATCACCCCCCAAATCTATACACGTTTGCACCCTTTTGTAGAAAAAATCACGCATATTCAAGAAACTGATTTACAAAACCAACCCAAATTTCCACAAGCATACCATGACTTTTTACAATTTATTGGCACAGAACCCGCTGTTTTATGCATATGGGGGCCTGATGATGTCAAATCATTATTTCGCAACATATTATATCATCACTTATCCCCTGATGCTTTGACACATCAATATATCAATATACAGCCTTTTGCTTCCCAATATCTGAAGCAAGAAACAGGAACAGCCATCGGACTAAAAAATGCCGTAACAGAATTGGATATTCCCATAACAAATGATTTCCACAATGCATTATTTGATGCCATGTATACTGCCAAAATATTACAAATTGTACATCCACCTGTGATGACACCCAATATATTTCATGAGCATACGTTGCTTACACCCAAAATAAAACAAACCAAAACAGATAAAAAAGCATTGTATCAGCATTTTATGACATTGCTCAACCGTGAACTTTCCGAAAGCGAAAAAAAATTGATAAAATCCGCTTACAAATTGGGGAAAAACCTCTCGTTTGAGGTTACACCCTCTATCAAAAAAACAAAAAAACAAAAAAATAAATAAAAATCAGGACCACCCACTAAGCGGGTGGTTTGCTCTGCCCTTATAAGGGGCTTTTACCAGTTGTGCTTGCAAGCGCATTGAAAATCCGCCAAGTACACTACTTTTTCAACTGCCGCCCTTGGTGGCTATTTTATTTGTTTCCTTTTACTCGTTCACCTGTAAACGGGTCTACATATTCACTTAAACTTATTTGATCAGCTGTCCAGTCTTCTTGTAGCTGATTGTTTATATACTCTCTTATTTTAGTTGTATTCTTTCCTACAGTATCAACATAATATCCTCTACATCAAAAATGCCGATTCCCATATTTATATTTCAAATTTGCATGTCTATCAAAAATTATCAACGAACTTTTCCCTTTCAAATATCCCACTATTTCTGATACACTATATTTAGGTGGTATACGAATCAACATATGGATATGATCTGGACAACATTCTCCTGCAATGATTTCAATGCCTTTTCTTTCACATAATGCTCTTAATATTCTTCCAATCTCCGATTTTAACTTTCCATATATTACCTGTCTTCTGAATTTAGGTGCAAATGCGATGCTCCTTTGAATCACACATATCTGTCTCAACAGGAATCGCACCCGTTTCTATGTAACTGGTTGCCTGGAAGAAGGATGTGTAGTCCTCCCCAGAGCAACCCTTGATAAAGATGTGGCAGATACGCTCACAGGCTTTATCCACGATATAAATTTTTTCAATGACGCTTTGAATCAGTGTCATCAATACTTCCAGCTGTTCTCCTTCTGCATATTTGGCAAAGGAGAGCAGCCTTTCTTTTATTTCATCCACATCACGAATAGCTATCATGCTATTTTTCTTATTTTCGTCCATTTGGTTTAAGAGTGTCTGCGTTTCTATCAGTTCTTCAGACAGCTTGCGAATATCCTCCTGAATAAAAGGCTTCACCCTTGCATCTGCAGCCCTCAGATTTTTGATTTAACTGTGAATATTTGCTTCAATCTGTTCTTTCTTTTTTATCATCTGGCTGTATTCTTGTGCAGTCTGAGAACGATTTAGCATATCTCCAATCTTAATTTCTAAAATCTGTTGGAAATGTTCACTTTGTTCATCTGACAACTGCGAAAGTTGTTCCACCACAAACTCATCCAACAATACGCCATCCACGGCTCTGAAATTACATTCCTTTTTGCGGTATCCGGGGCAGACATATTTGAAGTGTGGCTTTCCATTTGTCCAACGGTCAGATTCGGATATAACACTCAAACGCTTTCCACAGTTTGGACAATGTACTATTCTGGCTAACAGTGCATTTGTTTTTCGATGTAGGCGGTTATACTGCTGTGCAATATCCTCTAAAATCATCTGTGCCTGAATCCAATTTTGACTGGAAAAAACCTTTATGCTTACCTACGGAAATTACCCCTTTCGCTGATGAGCTTATCCTCAATCGTCTGAACAAATTTGGAGGAGATGAATGTGCTGTCGCTGTCTTCATCCATCAAAATCATCCAAATCTCCAAAAATATTCCCATCTTGTCTTGCTCCATAGAATAATCATAGCTAACTTTTTCAGCGATGCAGTAAATGGGATTTTTGAGAATCAATCTGATAGTAGATGTGTTGAACACATTTCCACTTTGTGTACGATAGCCCTCTCTATTTAATGCATCTGCTGTTTTCTTAATGGAACGATTGGTCAAAAACAACTCATATAAACGCTGCACAGCCCTCTTTTCCTCCAAAATACTCTCCAAATAGCTGAACGCTGATTTTTCTTTTCCACTTTCAGTGGTTACTCTGCGTGTCGTAAATCCAAAAGGTGTTTTACCACCCATCCAGCGACCATCCTTTGAAAGCTCCATCATATTATCTGTAATTCGCTCAGTCAGAGTATCTCGCTCAAATTCTGCAACCACAGCAAAAATCTGAATAAAGATTTTTGAAACTCCTGATGCAGTGTTGATTCCATTGGAACATATCAGCAAATCCACCTCGTACTTTTCCAGAAAGTCCATCAATCGAAGCAAATCAGTGGTCTTTCTGCCAATGCGATCCAGCTTATAACATACAATCGCTCGGATTTTTCCTGTCTGTATATCATGAAGCATTCTTTGAAAATCCGGTCTGTCCAAAGATAGGGTTAGATAACGATACTTTTTCAAACACAAGAAAATCAATGTTTTTCGGATAACGGACAAGCTGGTATTGTACGAAAATTGAATACACCATAACAGCGGCGTTTCTCACTCTCACAAGGGAGAACAGGAACACCGCTATTTTTATGCCCTCATGTTACGCAGTAGGGGCAAAAAAAGCCTTGATTTATGGGGCTTGCAGAACGCAAAACAGAGGAAGCAAGGAAAAGATACCTTACCTCTCAAAATCAGCGTTCAACTGCGTAACAAATCCACAGCAAAGGGGCCGATACACTATGGCAGTTTTCAGAGTAGAACGCAACAAAGGTTATACCGTAATGAGTAACCACCACTTACGCAATAAGGACTTGACCTTAAAGGCAAAGGGGCTGCTTTCACAAAGGCCCTCACTTCCCGAAGATTGGGACTACACCCTTGCAGGGCTTTCCCATATCAACCGGGAAAGTATCAACGCAATCCGTACCACCGTATGGGAGCTTGAAAAAGCCGGATAAAGGGTTTGACTGTATGCGGGAGAACACTACCAAAATCCGCAACATCAAGCAGTACCTAAAAGCGGTGCTGTTCAATGCACCGAACACCATTGACAGCTATTATACCGCCCTTGTCGCTCACGACATGGCAAGCGGCGCACTTGCACCACGAGAACCGAAATACGGCGACCCCGATTATTATTCCTGTAACGAGGACGAAAGTCTGTAAAACCAAAAGGAGGACGATTTTATGAAACAGGGAGCTTTGATTTTTGATGAAACCGCCGACCGTTACGACATTCGCTTTGACCTTGCCGAGTATTACGACGGGCTTGACTGCGGCGACTGTATGGAAGTGTTCACAGGCGGCAAATGGAAGCCTGCCCGTATGGAGTACAGGGAAAACTGGTATCTTGTGGGTATCAGAGCCGAGGACTTGAACGGCTTACTGGTGCGGATTTGACGGGCAGCATGAAAACGGCTACCCTTTCTTTTTGCCTCGAAGTGGGGCTTTCCCTGACATGACCGAGGAAGGAGGACGGTAAATGCAAGAGGAAGTCAACGAAAAAGTGATTGCCCTGTCAATCAAGGGAACAAAGCTGACCGCCGAGCTGTTGCAAAAATCCATGAAATTCCTGCTTTCCAAAATCAAGAAGCAGACTACAAAAGCCATGTAGCCGCACGGCAAGCAGACCTTAAAGCAACTGATGAAACAGAACGCGGGCGTTTCCAATATTGAAATCACAGACGGGAATATCAAAGCCTTTGAGAGTACCGCGAAGAAATACGGGATAGACTTTGCCCTTAAAAAAGACACGATGGAGCAGCCGCCCCGGTATCTTGTGTTTTTCAAGGGGCGGGACGCAGATGTTTTGACCGCAGCTTTCAAGGAGTTTTCCCAAAAGAAACTGAACACGCGGGAAAAGCCCTCTATCCGGCAGACCATAACCGCCATGAAAGAAAAGGCGGCAGAAAAGAACGCCGCGCGCGGCAAGCTGAAAAACAAGGAAAGGGGGATTGATTTATGAAGCCGGAAATCAAAAAGCTGCTTATCCTAAACGCTCCGTATCTCCTATTTGTCTATCTCTTTGATAAAATCGGATAGGTGGTGCACCTGTCGCCGGGACTGGATATGTCGGAAAAGGTGTTACATCTTGGGGACGGGTTTACCGCCGCATTCAGAAGTGCTATGCCAAGCCTTTTCCCGTTGGATTTACTGGTGGGCATTGCGGGCGCGGTGCTTATTCGTCTGCTTGTGTATGTGAAAGGCAAGAACGCGAAGAAATACCGCAAAGGCATGGAGTACGGTTCTGCCCGTTGGGGCGGCGCACAG
>JAHHTR010000141.1 GCA_020024515.1 Angelakisella sp. | reverse complement strand
TTACATAGTCATAATACCCACTTCTTGAAACTCTGAAAAATCTACACATTTCACTGATACTGTACTTGTTCATAACTAAATCCAAATTTTTCCGATATTTCTCTCTTTGTTGCTCCTTATGATTTCATTTCCATAATTTCTTTTTCATATTCTTGTATATGTCCTCTTGGCATAAAAATTCCCCATATGGTAGTTTATTTTATTCTACCATATGGGGTTCTTTTTTCTATGTCCATTTTTAATGGACTTGTTTATTATTTTAAGACAAATTTTTTATATTATCTGTTACGTTCTTTTAAAGCTCTTTCAATATCACGTTTTGCATCACGTTTAGCCATATCGTCACGTTTATCATACAGCTTTTTACCTCTGCAAATACCTACTTCAAGTTTAACTTTGTTTCCTTTAAAGTACACTTGTATAGGAATAATTGTAACCCCTTTTTGTTTTACAAGTCCATATAGTCGTGTTATCTCTCGCTTATGAAGTAATAATTTGCGTACACGCAGTGGGTCTCTGTTAAAAATATTACCTTGCTCGTATGGGCTGATGTGCATTTGCTTAACAAACAATTCTCCACCGATAAAGTCGCACCAAGCATCACGCAAATGTGTATGTCCCGCACGTATACTTTTTACTTCTGTACCAAAAAGCTCTATACCTACTTCTAGTGTCTCATCTACAAAATAATCGTGTCGTACACTTCGGTTATAGCTAATTTGTTTTATACTGTCTTTTCCCATAAATTAATAACCTCTTCTTTATAAATTCACAAACCTATACGCATATTTTTATTATTACAGTTCGCTTCTTCCGTCCAGTGCACGTAGCAGTGTTATTTCGTCGGCATATTCTAAGTTTCCACCGACAGGTATACCATAGGCAAGTCGTGTAACTTTTACACCCAAAGGTTTCAGTAAATTTGAAATATATATTGCAGTAGCTTCTCCCTCAACAGTGGGATTTGTAGCCATAATAACTTCGTTTACAGTGCCTGTGGAAATACGTGTCAATAGTTCTTTGACTGTCAGCTTATCAGGACCTATTCCGTCAAGCGGAGACAGTAGTCCATGCAGTACATGGTACACACCGTTATATTCTTTTGTGCGTTCAAATGCTATTATGTCTCGTGGGTCTTCCACAACACATATTGTTCCGAAATCTCTGTCTTTATTGCCGCATACTGTACAGCTTTCACTATCGGTAAGATTTCCGCAAATTTTACATCTGTGGATTGAACTTTTCGCCTCTAATATAACTTTTGCGAGTTCTTTTACTTTTTCATCGGGCAAGTCCAAAATATAAAAAGCGAGTCTTTGTGCAGATTTTTTGCCAACTCCCGGGAATCTTGCAAATTGCTCTATTAATTTTGTTAGTGGTAGTGCAATATCCATTATTTTTTTCACCTTTTAATATTATTATAGGCGACCGTCGGGCCGCCCTTTGATAATAAACAAAATATGTTTTAATTATAATTACATTAGTCCGGGAATATTAAGACCACCTGTAATTGAGCTCATACGTGCCTCATTATCTTCTTCGGCAAGTTTAATAGCTTCATTAACAGCACCGATAATCATATCTTGCAAAATTTCTGCATCTTCCGGATCAATTACTTCCGGTTTAATGTTTAGTGCCACTACTTGTCTTTTACCGTTTACAGTAGCCTCTACCATACCGCCGCCTGCTGTGGCTTTATATTCTTTTACTGCAAGTTCTTCTTGTACTTTTGTCATTTCATCTTGCATTTTTTGAGCTTGCTTTATCATTTGGTTCATATTGCCCATACCGCCGCCCATTCCTTGTGGTAATCTTGCTCTCATTATTAAAATACCTTCCTTTTTTATCTATATTTCTTTTATATCTACACCGTTTTCATTAGCAATAGCAAGTATTTCTTCTAATTTACTTGTAGTATTGCCGATACTAACGGGTTTTGGTTTGTTATATGGTCCAATGGCATACTTTCGACCTGTTACTTCCATTATTGCCTGTTTCAAAGTATTTTTTGTAACTTCGTTTGTTTTAACCATATCTATGAAAATTGGGTTGTCACAGTCAATAAGGACGTGCTTGCCACGTATATATGCTGATGAGTTTAAAAGTACTCCGCGAAGTGCGTTATTCAAAATTTTAAGTCTTTCCAAAACTTCTTGCCAATTTTCCATTGGAACTGTCGGTAGTTCCTCTTTTTTTGGTTCAATAATTTTTGGAGTTGCAATTTCCGTTGTATTTATAATATGTTCTGTTTTTATAGGTTTATCTTGCATAGTTTGTGGTGTATCGGTAGAGGAAGTTTCTTTATTTTCACTCACTGTTACACCGTTTGCCATAATATAATTAAGTTTTCCTTCAAGATACTCTATTCTTGCAAGTAAACTTTCGTTTGATGCTGATAATCCTGTGTCGCACATCTTAATAAGTGCCATTTCAAGCTCAAAACGTCTTGATGAAGATTTTGTCATATTTGCGGCACATTCTTGCAAAACTGATATGCCGTATAAAATTTTCGCAACACTGTATCTTTTGGCTTGCTCTTGATACCTACTTAACGTATCCGATGAACATATTATCATATTTTCAGGTTTTTGTACAGTTGAAACAACCATTAAATTTCTGTAATGTGTAATTAGTTGCTGGCAAAGTCTGTCATACTCAACCGAAACACCATTGACATTTGATATTATATCATAAAGAGGTGTAACATCACCCTTAATAATAGCATTTGTTATATCAAATAAATAGTCCTGTGCCACCAGTCCCGCAGCCTGTTGAACAGACATTACGGTAATTTCTTTTGAGTGTGCCGCACAAAGGTCGAGCAGTGAAATAGCGTCACGCATACCACCTTCGGCAAGTCGTGATATCATAACCAGTGCTTCTTTTTCCACACTGATATTTTCTCTGTCGCAAATTTCCTGTAAACGTGCTGACATATCATCAACACCAATACGTTTAAAGTCAAATCTTTGACAACGGGATTGTATAGTTGCCGGCATTTTGTGTATTTCGGTTGTGGCGAGTATGAATATAACGTGTTCGGGCGGTTCTTCCATTATTTTAAGCAGAGCATTAACCGCGCCGGTAGAAAGCATGTGTGCCTCGTCAATTATATAGACACGATATTTTGCAACAGTTGGCAAAAAATTTGCCTCCTCACGCAAATCACGAATATTATCTACACCGTTATTACTTGCAGCATCTATTTCTAATATGTCCATAATAGAACCGCTGTCTATACCTCTACACATATCACATTCACCACATGGACTGCCGTTTTTCGGATTTAAACAGTTTACGGCTTTTGCAATAAGCTTTGCACAGGTTGTTTTACCTGTACCACGGCTACCCATAAGTAAATATGCGTGCGAAGGTTTATTTGCAATTATTTCATTGCGTAAGGTTTGTGTAATGTGCTGTTGTCCAACAACATCATCAAAAGACATAGGGCGATATTTTCTGTAAAGTGCTTGATACATATAAAAAAATAACCCCCCTTTTAAAATTTATATTACCATACTATTTAAAAAAAGGATAGACAACGTATGCACATTATCACACGAATATTAGGTTGGCTGCGGCACACACACGTAACAGCTTAATGCTGCTCGGTCCCCCGCCTGACATGGTTCACTGCACAGTGTTGCACAGGACCCAATATTCGCATGATAATAAGCACAAGTCATTATCTACCCTTGTACCAATTTATTATACAACAACAAATATAAAATTTCAAGCCTTTTTGTATATTTTACAAAAAATATAAATTTGAATACACAAAAAGGCTTTTTTCTTACAATATTTTATTTTTGGAGATTAACCCCATACATTTGGTTGTTGATGATTTGGGTTATAGTTTACCTCAACAGGTTCAATTTTTTCACCCGGTCTAAGTAGTCTTCCCATAACAACAAAACGTTGATTTTCTGTTTTACCGTATGCGCGTGTACATGTTGAGAGTGTAATTATTTTATCATTTCCATTTACATCAACATTGAAGTTATGTCTGCTTCTTCTGAGTGCTTCTCTTATGATTGCATCATTATTTCCGTCAGTTCTGATATAATCAAAAGCAAGCTCTGTATAGAAAACAGCGAATATCTTAAATGTCATTTCTTCGTAAGGTGTTGAATAATAGAAATATGGATAGCTGCGACACATATTTTCATAGTGGTAACTTGTAAGTTGTCCAAACATTTTGTCACTTGCACGTGTTATATATGGCTGTGAACCATAATTTGTCCAGTTATGACCATATATTACAGTATTATCCGACATATCGCTGCTTGTGCCTCCGCTACGTGTATCGGTATTTGTCCATAGCACACCCATAGTATCATATTGACCGTAAATATTTCTGTGCAAATAGTAATTTATATCCGATGTGTTTTGTACAACAGGGTGGCTGATATTTGTACCGGGTATGCGTAAATAAGCAAATACATCAGGATTTATACTTTTCCAATATGAGATTTTATCTTGTCCGGAATATCCGTAAGCACTTTCTTGGAATTTTCCGAATGTGGAAGTATTTGTATTTGCTTGATTGTTGTTTGTGTTGTTTTTTGCATTTGCTTCCTCTTTGCTTTTTTTGTTTTTAATTTCATTTTCTTGCGACTGCAAAAAACTTATGATAGAGGCGTTATTTATGCTCAAAGTATTTTTTTCATTATACACAAGTTCAAAAGCTTCGTTATTTTGAGATTCGATAGCGGCTAAAACTTCAATATCGCTTTTATCAGGATTTGTGGGTTGTTCTTCCGTAATATTATTTTTTGCATAATAATTATATCCCAAAAAAATAGATGTGCCAATAGCCGCACTTATAAGTAATATACTTGCTATTATTATTCCTTTTGACTGTTTCATTATATGTATCAAAAACTCCCTTTTAAAAAATTTTTATGGTTTATAGAATTAATTATGTATTGTTATGTATTGTATAGAGGGATTAATTCTATAAAGATTTTAACAAAAATATATACATCATTATTATACAAAAAATTCATACATATAATCAAGATGATTTTTAAAAAAAATTAATTTTTTTTTATTAGTTTAAAATATCTCTATCACCTTGCATAAAAAACAAAAAACAGGAAATTTTTGTTATTTTACTTGACATTTTGCATAAGAAAAGTTAAAATAATTATGATATTGG
>JAHHTR010000140.1 GCA_020024515.1 Angelakisella sp. | reverse complement strand
GGCTTATGTAAATAATAATATATTGCTTTAAAATGTGTAAACTTTTTAATATTAACATTTAAAATGTTAAATATATATTTTTATTTTGGAGGAAAAATAATTGAAGAAAATTAAATTGTTAAGTTTAATGCTTGCTCTTGTTCTTGCAGTTGGTTGTGGTTCAACACAAGATACATCAACAGGAAGCACAAGTCAAAGCACAAGTGCAAGTGAAAACACAACTGTAAAATCAGGCACATTTACAGCTAAAGCTGGCGGTTACGGTGGCGAGATGACTGTTGAAGTTGATGTTAAAGATGAAAAAATCACAGACATCAGAATGACAGAACATCACGAAAGTTCACCTGTTATCAAAAGAGCTTTTCCGGTTATAAAAGATAGAATCATTGAAGCACAATCACCAATAGTTGACAGTGTTTCAGGTGCAACATTCTCATCTTACGCAGTTAAAAAAGCTGTTGCAGATGCAATGAAAGAAACAGGCAAAGATTTTGGTGAAATAACAATGGCTACACAAGGTCCTGCTGTTGAAAAGAAAGAACTTGAAGCAGTAGAAACACAATTAGTAATCGTTGGTGGTGGCCCGGCAGGTTTGTCAGCAGCTATCGAAGCTAAAACAAACGGTGTTGAAAACGTTATACTTATCGAAAAATTGGATATTTTGAGTGGTAACGGTAAGTTCGATATGAACTTCTTTGATATTGTTAATACTAAGGCTCAAAAAGCAAATGGTATAGAAGATTCAGCAGAAAAATTCTATGAAGATAAAAAGAAATCTGCATGGGATTCAGAAGAACGTATAAAAGTTTGGTCAAAAGGCGCAGCAGAAGCTGACAACTGGCTAAGAAGTATGGATATTCAGCTTAACTACAATTACAGTGGCAGAAGCCACATGGCAGAGGCAGACGCTTATGCAGGTGAAGCAATTCAAGATAAATTGGAAGCAAAAGTAAAAGAGCTTGGCGTAGACGTAAGAACAGGTACAAAAGGTGTAGATTTAATTATAGAGAATGGAAAAGCAACAGGTGTTAAGGTTGAGTGTAAAGAAGGCACATACGACATTAAAGCAAATGCTGTTATAGTTGCAACAGGTGGCTTCTCAAATAACAAAGAATTGCTTGCAAAATATGCTCCGGGTGCAGAAAAAGTAGCAACATCAAACCAAATGGGTGCAACCGGTGACTTCGTTTCTATATTTGAAAAACACAATATTGCTTTGAAAAATATGGATAAACTAAGTATCTTCAAAACAATAATCAGTGGTAGACGAGATTTGACAGGTGCAGGTGACGGTTTCATATTTGTAAACAAAAACGGTGAAAGATTTACTGATGAAACAGTAGGCGGTATGGATACAGCCAATGCAATTCTTGCACAAGATGGTGGTGCATACTATATCTATGACCAAAAACTATATGAATCTGCATATAGACTGAAAAAACACAATGACCTAGGTTACCACAAAAAAGCTAATACTTTGGAAGAATTGGCAAAAGAATTGGGTATCAATCCTGAAAACCTTGTAAAATCAGTCGAAACATACAATAAGGCTATCGATGGCGAAATAGCAGATCCTTTCAGAAAAAAAGAATTCAAAGAAGACAAGAAATTTAACACAGAAGGACCTTTCTATGGTGTTAAAGTTGAATCTGCTATCCACATGACAAAAGGTGGTGTAGCTGCTAACGAAAACGCACAAGTTCTTGACAATAGCGGTAAAGTTGTTGAAGGTTTATACGCAGCAGGTGAAGTAACAGATACAAGTGGTGCTTACAGTGCTTCTGTTGTATTTGGTAGAGTTTCAGGTGAACAAGCTGCTAAATATATCTTGAAATAATATAAATTATATATATAAATATACTAATAAAAACGTGTTTCTCTTTATTTGAGAGACACGTTTTTTTGTAATTTTATGATTATTATAAAATTTAGCTATTATTATTAACCATAAGCATATTCATTTTTTGCCATTTTTTTAGTTCTTTTGGGGTAAGTATAAGATGTTGTTTAAGTTCTTCGTAATCAGTACTCGGTACTAGTGTTACAAGGCATTTGAATGCGCAAGGCATAAGGTCAAGGCTGGATATTCCGCACAGCAAGCCTTCCGTAAAATCTTTAAGGTCAAGTGGATTAAATATATACAAAAGGTCTTGTTCAAGTTTATTGTACTGATTTACAAAAGAAAATCTTATAAGCATATCACTGTAAAGCACATTACCGGTATAGTAAACTTCACTTTTTCTACCTGTAAGAGTTGTTGAACTGATGGTGAGTACTGCATCGCAACTGCCGTCATCATTAACTATATCTTTGTGAATGTCAATTACAGCTTCTTTTAAGCGGTTATACCTACCGTCATAAAAATAAAAATAAAGACGGTTTGTTTTGAAAAACAGACTTTCTCCACCATACTCCACAATTTTGGTAGGTTCTTCGAGATGTGTGTTCGGATTGTAATCTGTCAGTTGATTAAGATTTACATCAAGAGCGATACTTATTTCATAAAGTGTTTCTATATCGATGGTTATTTCTCCATTTTCATATTTACTGACAGTTGCCTTGCTTTTGTGTATAGTATCGGCAAGTTGTTGAAGTGTCAATCTTTTCATTTTACGATAGTTTTTAATCTTTTTACCTATGTATGTGTTTATATTATCCATTTTTTCTCCTAAGTTTCTTTTAAATATACATATAATCATTTTATAAAAATTTTAGTATTTAAAATATACAATATGATAAAGTAATTCTATCATAACGAAACTATTTTTGTCAAAAGTTTCGTTAAAAGAAATTTGTTGAATTTGCAAATATATATTTATAAATGTATAGTATATTTATTATGTTTGAAAGAATGAGGGTAAAAAATGGAAAAAAAGAAAAAGAGCGGTTTCAGTGGCTCATTGGGATTTGTATTGGCGGCTGCCGGCAGTGCGGTAGGTGTAGGTAATATTTGGAGATTTCCATATCTTGCGGCAAGAGATGGTGGAGGACTGTTTTTACTTGTATATTTTGCACTTGTATTAACTTTTGGATTTACACTTCTTACAACGGATATAGCAATAGGCAGAAAAACAGGTAAAAATGCTTGGCATTCTTTTAGCTCAATTAATTCAAAATGGTCTCTGTTAGGCAAACTTACATTTCTTGTGACAGTTATAATTATGACTTACTATTTGGTAATTGGTGGTTGGATTTTAAAATATACGGTAGTGTATCTTATAGGAAATGGAAACAGTGCTGCCGAAGATGGATTTTTTACAAATTTTATTACAAGTGAGTATTCACCAATAGTATTGATGCTTATTTTTCTTTCAATAACAGCATTTGTTGTTTTTGCGGGTGTTGAAAAAGGTATAGAAAAGTTTTCGAAAATTGTTATGCCTGGTTTACTTATTATGGTAATAGGAATTGCAATTTATTCTTTGACATTAAAATATACAGATTCAAATGGTGTGACAAGAACAGGTATGCAAGGACTTGCGATATATCTTATTCCAAATTTTGAAGGTATAACTTTTTCAAAATTTTTGGGTATATTACTTGATGCAATGAGTCAACTTTTCTTTTCACTGAGTGTATCTATGGGAATAATGATTACTTATGGTTCTTATGTAAAAAAAGATATTGACCTTAATAAATCTATAAAACAAATTGAAATTTTTGATACGGGTGTAGCATTTTTGTCGGGTGTTATGATTATTCCGGCAATATATGTTTTCTCGGGTATTGATGGTATGTCATCAGGGCCAAGCCTTATGTTTGTTTCTATGCCAAAGGTATTTTCTTCTATGGGTTTTGTTGGTAATATTATGGGTGTAGCATTTTTTGTAATGGTACTTTTTGCGGCACTGACTTCTTGTGTTTCCATAATGGAAACTTTGGTTGCAAATATTATGAATATATGCCATACATCAAGAAAGAAAGCTACACTGGGTATAGGGGTTATATCAGCTTTAAGTGCGATTATTATCTGTTTGGGTTATAATGTGTTTTATTTTGAATATAAACTTCCAAACGGTATAGTTGGACAGTTACTGGATATTATGGATTATATCAGTAATAGTTTATTAATGCCACTTATCTCGTTATTGACTTGTATTTTTGTTGGCTGGGTAATCAAGCCAAAATGGATTGCAGAAGAAATGAATATAGGTGCGGACAAGTTTCATAAAGAAAAATTATATATTGTTATGGTAAAATATATAGCTCCTGTTATTATGTCAATTTTATTTATTCAATCAACAGGCTTACTAAATAAACTTTTGGATATGATTGAATGATTTATTTTAATAAATAGAGCAGAATACAGTAAAAATAAATAATTAATTTTGGTATATCTTATTATGATTTTGAAATAATAGTATTGAGGTGATTATTATGGCAAAAGCAGGTATGAAAAGACCTAATGTTAAAGAACCACATGGAACAGAAAGCAATCATAAATTTCATATACCTAAAAATGATGTAGAGCCTGTTCCGGAAATCCAAGGAAAAGCAAAACATAAAAAATAAATATTTCAAATAATAAAAAAATAAGTGTTGAGACAGTTTTGTTATCTTAACACTTATTTTTTTATCTAAATATATAAATCATTTAATAATTAATAATTCTTCTGTTGCTTTTCTTGGTGGAGCAATAGGTTCTTCCGCACCATAACCGATAGCAACCAAAGCTGATATAGATTGATTTTGTGGAATATCAAGAAGTTTTAATATTTTTGCTTCATCAAAAATACCAATAATAACTGTTGAAAGAGCATAGTTGTGTGCTGCAAGGCAAAAGGTTTGTGTGGATATTCCGGCGTCAAATGATTGCCAATGACTACCCTTTGATGTTGAAAAAGAACCGTTACGTTCATATCCTGAACGCTTATTAACAGTAGTAATAACAACAATAGCAGGTGCATTTTTTACGGTTTTTATATTATATTCAAAATCCATAAGGCAGTTGTCTGCAAGTTCTTTTATAAGTTTATTATCTAAAATGCCAATATATCGTGTAGTTTGCGAGTTTTTCCAACTTGGGGTAAATCTGCTTATTTCTATAATTTTCTTTAAATCATTTTCCGTAATTTTTTTATCTGAAAATTGTCTTATACTTCTTCGTGTTTTAATACATTCAATAAGTTCCATAATTAATTCTCCTTTTGTTTTTTATAGTATATCATAAATTTGTAAATAGCTCAATTATAATATATGACACAGAAATTTGATAAATAATTATTTGTAAT
>JAHHTR010000139.1 GCA_020024515.1 Angelakisella sp. | reverse complement strand
AAGTCTTTTTTACTAGATATTTGATCATACTATTTCTAGTGGCTCGTTGAATCTTTATAAATGTCAACATAAAAATGTACATTTTTGATCATATAAATATGTACAATTTACTTATCTTCTGAGTAATAATCCTTTAATCTATATGACTTGCCTGTAATTTGTACTACATGGGCATGATGTAATACGCGATCCAGAATAGCGTTAGCTAATACTGGATCTTTGAATATATCACCCCATGATGAAAAGTTGATATTCGTTGTGATGATCGTGCTCCTTTTTTCATATCTTCGATCAATGAGTTGAAATAATAATTTAGAATCTTCTTTATCAATTGGTAAATAACCTAGTTCATCAATAATTAATAATTTATATTTGGTAAAGTGTCTTAGCCTATCTTCCAATCTGTTCTCAATATTTGCTTTTTTTAGTTGAGTGATTAAATCGTGACATTTAATAAAATATGTTGAGATTCTTTTTTTTGCTGCCGATATTCCAATTGAAGTTGCCAAGTGAGTTTTCCCGACACCACTACTGCCTAAAAAGACGATATTTTCGTTTTGATGGATGAATCTATGGGTCGTGAAATCATAGATCTGATCTTCATTGATGTTTTCTTGAAAACTAAAATCAAAATCATTCAGTTCCTTTAAGTGGGGAAATGCTCCAACTTTCACCATTGCCTTCGTCATTGTTTCTTCTTTATGATCGATTTCATAATTTGTTAATTTTATTAATCCATCCGTAAATGATAGATTATTTTTATTAATAAAATTTATAGTGTCATCCAGATGAAGTATCATTTCATTTAGTTTTAAATAATTTAGATTATTTATCAATTGTTCATGTGCTGTGTTCATTACTATACCTTTCTCCAATCGCTTTTAAATTTTCTAATGCGATGTTTTCCATCTTAGTTTCATCATCAAAACTAAGGGTCTGTTTGCTTATATCGATATAATGATCTTTTAAATAATTCAATCGTTTCGTACTTATATCATGAATCGCTATCAGTTTTGTGTTAAAATACAAATGTATTTGATTATCATAACTTTGTAGATTGAGTCTTTTACCAATATATTCTGGTGGTACGGAATATTGATTACGTTTATATGTAATCATGGAGGATTGATTTACTTTTACGGTAGATTGGGTAATCTTATACCGACCTCTTATTGAATCCGTAGGAAGCTTCAATAAGAGGTCTTTTTCTTTTTCTAATGAAAGTAATGGTATTGAATCATATCCCTGATGATATTTCGAATTCTCCCGATTATTAATTTCTTCTAATTTCATAACTAATTCTTCATAGGATAAATCGCCACTATATGCCTTAAGTTCATCTAATATTCTCATAGGTGATTCAACCTTAGCTTTTGTATTAGGACGTCCTGCAATGCATGGATGCGTCTTAAAACCAAAGTCATCAGCGAATTGTTTAAATTTATTGTTGATCTTACCTTCAAAATATTCTGTTCTAGCGACATCCATGACGGTGCTCATATTATCTGTCACAAGCTCTTCAGGTACACCATTGATAGCTTCAAATGATTCTGTTAAGAAATGAAATAAAACATCTTGTGTTTTCGTTAAGGATAATCGATATATACGATATCTTGAAAAACTCAAGATAAATACGAATACATTAATAATGATCGATTCGCCAGTATTCAATACGAATTCAAAGTTTTCTTTCCAATCCAATTGGGCTTGTTTCGCGGGCAGTGTTTCAAATCGCATTGGTGTTTTGGCTTTGATTGCGTTTTTCTTCTTGGCATTAAAATAGGATTGGAACTCATCTTTAGAACTAATATATCTTCGAAAAGATGATTGAGGGATATTCATATCATAGTTATCTTTTAGATATTGCCAAAGTACTCTTTTATACTCAAATACTTTCTTTTTATCATTATTTTCCTTGTCGTAAAGTAAATCATAAATAATATCATAATAAGCATCCATTTTAGAATGTCTAGATCTTTTTGCTTTTTTTGTAAAACCTAAACAATACTTCTTGATAGTTCTTCTATCAACATCAAATTCTCGTGCAAGTCGGCTATAGTTAACCTTCATACCATTATCAATGAATGGCTTTAATTTGTGTAAATCCATAAGATTGTTTATTTCTAAGTTTGTGTTTACGCTACATTCAAATATCATGTTCATCTCCTTGATTACCATGATATTTTAACTTATATTTTGTACATTTTTAAATGATCATTTTTGTACATATTTATGTTAGCAAATATAACCGTACTGGAAAGCACTTTGGAAAACAGCGTACAACCTATGTATATCGTAAGAACAATCTTAGCAAGACTGCTGTTCACTGCGGATGACATTAACAAGTGTGTATCTGTTCTGTCTGGCGGCGAAAGAATCCGTCTGGCCTTTGCCAGAATTTTTGTTAGCGATGCAAATGTACTAGTTCTTGATGAGCCGACCAATTATCTGGATATTCCTTCGGTAGAAGCGATTCAAGAATTGCTGTCCGAGTATGAAGGTACAATGCTGCTAGTATCCCACGATCATATTTTCGTCAAAGCAATTGCTAACCGAGCGCTGGTTATTCGGGATAAGCAGATCTTTGAGGATCTCCTGGAGGTCCATTAGAGAGAACCCTACTATAAGTTGAGAAAAAACCATCTGATTCATCCAAGTAGTTAGTTCTGTTATGGAACAGTTTCTGATACAATGATTCATGGAAAGCGTAGGTGATACTATATGAAATCAAATTTTGCAGAAAATATAAAGGCGTTGCGCAAAGAACAGCATGTTACCCAGGAGCAGCTGTCAGAAGCTATGGGTGTATCTGCTGGTGCCATCTATAAATGGGAACAGGCCATTTCAACACCAGATATTGAGACAATTATGGAAATAGCCAGTTTCTTTGGCGTTTCCGTGGATGCTCTGGTGGGGTATCAAATGCATTCTGGTGACAAAGACAGGATATTGGGAGAATTGCACCGAATTCAGATGGAAAAATCCTATGCTGATTGCTGGGAAATGGTTGAAAAATGGTTGAAAAGATATCCGAATGATTTTAGGATTGTGTATGAATGTGGAGTACTATATAATCTGGCAGGGCTTGAAACAGAGGACAAAACACTTTCCCTGCGTTCTATAAATCTGCTCAACCATGCCTGCACGCTGATCCGTCAAAACCAGGATATAACGATTAGTGAAGCAGAAATTCATAGATATATTGCATATGCTTATATTGAAATTCAAGATATGGATAGTGGAATAGCTCAGTTAAAGAAAGATAATCCCTGTGGAGTCAATGACGATTTAATTGCATTATATTTGGCTACCAGGCCTGAAAAAAGAGAGGAAGCAATTACCTATTTGACAAAATCACTTTTACGTTGCATCACTGGTCTGCTTCGTGTTACTGAGGGATTTGTAGATGTGTTCTTTCAAAATAAAGACTATCTCTCTGCAATTGAAATATTGCAATGGAACATTGCTTTTATGAAAGGTCTGCAGACAAGCCGGGGAGAAAGTTATCTCTGTAAGTCTACATCGATTTTATTGGCACTGTTGGGCACGGCTTATGAATATGCTGGAGATAGGCTGGAAGCAATGAGGTACCTGACTGCTGCACATCAGGCAGCCGTAAGATTTGATGCTGATCCTAATTATACCAGTGAAAATATCCGATACTGTGAAGGCCAAGAACCTAAATCTGCCTATGATAATGGTGGCGGTACGGCGTTAGAAGCGATAAAGAGAGTTTTGGAGGAATTGCAAAAAAATAAAGAGAGCCAAATGTTAGTACTATGGGAAAAAATTTGCAATGAAACATAATTTGAGAAAAGAATATACTTCGCAATTTTATCGCAAAAATCATATTGTATATTTGCTTGCTATGTTGTCTGCAATAGGCTCCATCTGCTTAAACTTTGGAATCACATGGCTTCTTCAGCAAATATTGGATACGATTTCTCTTGTACCCGAATCATTATCAATTTTAACATTGAGCATATTGACTGGCGTGCTCATTGTTTTGTTTGTTGCATTTAAGTTACTTTCATATTGGACAGAGCCAGAATATTTAAGAAGAGCAATGGTGCAATATAAAGACTATTCTTTTGATAAACTAACAAAAAAGAATCTGGCAGCCTTCCGAAGGGAAAGCAGCTCCGAGTATCTATCCAGTTTTTCCAATGATATGAACACCATAGAAACAAACTATCTCAAATCACAATTTGAAATTGTAGTTAATATGATAGCGTTGTTAGGGTCTATAGTTATGATGCTTTGGTATAATCCAATCATGACAATCATTGCCTCAGGATTTTGTCTTTTACCTGTTTTAGCATCGCTGTTTACTGGGAAAAAACTGGAAAATGCCGGGAAACAGGTATCATTAAACAATGCTGGCTTTTTGGCATCGCTAAGGGATGCATTAAGCGGTTTTTCTGTTATGAAAAGTTTTCGTGCAGAAAAAGAAATTTCGGAGATTGTCAGTCGAAGCAATCAACGTGCTGAAAATTCAAAATGTCAGATGGGAAAGCTTAATATCATTCTGTATATGTTGGGAACAGTAGCGGCTGTTACAGCTCAGCTTGGAACATTTTTGTCAGGTGGAGCATTCAGTGCGTCCGGATATGTTATAACTCCGGGTAAGCTGGTTGCATTTCTGGATTTGACCGGATTATTCATTATGGGTATACGAGAACTGCCTGCATTGCTTGCAAAGCGGAAGGCAGCATTGGTGCTGATTGATAAACTGGCAGAGAATTTGGAAAACAATGCAGAAGAGGATGGGACAGTGGAAATGAAACCTGTAGAGCAGGAAATCCGGCTTTCCCATGTATCTTTTGCTTATGAGACTGAAACGCCTGTACTGAAAGATATCAGCTGTATCTTTAAAAAGGGAAAAAGTTACGCAGTTGTAGGTGCATCCGGTAGTGGTAAGTCCACGCTTTTAAATCTTCTCATGGGGTGTGATAAGTATGATGGAGATATTTACTTTGACACCCAGGAACTGCGGGAAATCAGTAGCAAATGTCTCTGTAATAATATTTCCATGATTCAGCAAAATGTTTTTGTGTTTAATGCCTCTATCCGGAACAACATTACCATGTTTAAGGAGTTTCCCAAAGAGCAGGTGGATGACGCAATCCGTCTCTCTGGATTGTCGGTTCTGGTATCTGAAAAAGGAGAGCATTACCTCTGCGGTGAAAACGGCTGCAACCTTTCAGGCGGAGAGAAGCAAAGAATTTCCATTGCAAGAAGTTTGTTGAGAAAAACACAGATTCTTCTGGCTGACGAAGCCACTGCGGCTTTGGATGCAGAAACCGCTTATCAGGTCAGCGACGCCATTTTGAAGCTTACGGATATGACGAGAATTGTTG
>JAHHTR010000138.1 GCA_020024515.1 Angelakisella sp. | reverse complement strand
TTTCATTTATTGAATAAACTTTTGCCATTAATTTGTTTTCCGTTTTGTTGATAAAATTTTTGATTGTTTTCATAGTTTTTTCCTCTTTCTTTTTTTAAATTTAATTTATTTTTAAAAGGTTTTGCGCCTTTCAAATCATATTGACGTCCATTATGTATAATACCATCGGCAACATACATAAAACGATTAGACATAACAGCAAAAGCATACTGTAACTTTTGATTTTGTTAGGTCTCTTTTGAAGTTCTTTTTTTATTAACTCGTTGCCGAGTTTAATATATTCCTGTGTGAGTATTTCAAAATATATACGTTGGTCTTCGCCATTGGATACCGAGATAAGCCCACGTATTATTTTTGAGAATTTTTCCGAACCTATTCGGTTTGAAAGCTGTCTTAAACCTGTTTCAACATTGCTTAACTTTATATCGTTTAAAGTTCTTGCAATTTCATCTTTAAATATCAGACTACACGTTTTGGAATAACTTTTGAGTATGGTTTCAATATTCCTTGTACTGTTCAGAGCCTGTCTTACTGTTCCGGCAAACTGAGGTAATTCAAGTTCTATCTTAGTACGTTTTTCTTCTATTTGCTTACGAATATCTTTCATTTCCTTTGAGTAAATATAATAAAACGTATACAGTATTATTCCTATAAACAAAGGACTTATTAAAGTTAGCGGAAGCATAAGAATTCCGCAAATAACTCCTCCGGCTATCGCCTGCGCCTTGAATTTTTGCGGTGAAATATTCATATTTAAACTATCCAAATCGTTTTTGAGTTTTTCCATTTCCATTACATCAAATTCAAAATACTTTTCGATAAGTTTAGCCAAATTGTCAGTTATTTTATTAACATACGACATTTTTTTCGGTAATCGGTATTGTATGGCTTTTTTTACCTTTCTGTTTGTACAATACCCATAATTAAAAAGTATGGTATAGATTGAAATAAAGGAAATAAGAAAAAGAATTCTATTTGTCATATTTAACTTCTCCTTTTACAATTCCATTTCCAATGGTTCACAAAGTATAATAGCTTTATTTAAAGCCTTAAAAATAATATATATATGTATCGCAAGCGCAGTTTGACCCACTATTGTGTGGAATAAGTAATATCCTATATCTTTTAAAATAAATCCATATATAAATATTGGAATGAGGGAGAGAATAATCATTGTTACAGTTTCTGTAATGGGCTGATACATTCTCGTTTCATTTTCAGCTTGCTGTTCTGCTAATATACTAAAATTTTGAACAATAGATGGTAAAGTCGAGCTTAAAGTATGGTCATTTTGACACATTATGACGTTTAACACCCATTTTTTAAAAATGTTGTTGTCGAACTTTTCATAGAGATTTTCAAGTTCCGCTGTCATATTGCTGTTAATATATGTAATGTTCCTTAAAAAGGTTTCAAATTCATTTTTGACAGGTATTTTCATATATTTGACGTTTTCTTCAATAGATTTCTTAAAATCATTGTGACGTAAATATGAGGAAGTGACAGCATTTAATGAATTTGATAGTTCGTCGTTTAAATTCATTTTGTATTTATACACATAAAATTTTGTGAGCCACTGCGGCAAGAAATATAGACCTAACACTACTATTGGAAATAGAATAAAATTTCTTATATATATACACCAAAGACCACCTATAAGACTAAGGATAAATGATATTTCCATTACTCTTTTGTATTTTTTGTTATTAGCTGAAAAATTAAGAGCTAATTTTGTAGCATTTTGAGTTTCTAAAAAAATGTTTCTCTTCTTTTGTTTTCCATTAATTCTATCTATATATTCCCTTAGATTTTCAGTTCTATTTTCCTTTTTTATTATATTTTTTATTTTATTTACATATCTCTTAAAGTCCTTCTTTGTCGGATATGCTTTAAACACAACTATAAGAAATAACGATAAAATAAAAAAAATAAAAATTCTAATTTTCACAAATTTTCTCTCCTCCCGTATATTTCGTTATAAACTCTTTCGTAGCACCCTTTTTAAGCATCTTTTGTGCCAATTTATACGATACATTATTCATCTTGATAAAAGAGCCTTTAGTTTCTACTTTTGTTTTCGTACCATATTCTGTTTCTTCCTCAAAGTAAATATTTTCAGTCACTTCATATTTCCATAATGTATTTACAATAACTTCTCCATCCTTGTACCCAATAACCTCTGCTATTTCTGTTATTTTTCGTTTGTTGTTAGCAAGCTTTTCGCAATAAACAATAATAGGAAATGCTTTTGTAATCATTGATAGTAATGTTGCGTCCGCAAAATCATAAGCTTTTTTTGCAAGTGCCATTATTCGATATGGTGTATCCAAAGCGCTTTCACTATGCGTGGTACTTATTACTGTATGCCCCGTATTGCTTGCTTCGCAAGCTGTATAAGCCTCACTGCTACGCATTTCTCCAACTCCAATAATGTTAGGGTCTAGTCTTAATGCCATTTCTAGGAGCCTATTTTGGTCTACAGAATTAGCTTTGTCATTGTCCTGTTCATAGGTTTTTGCGTGTACAACACTATTTCTTGCTTTTCCATTATCATCTTTTATGATAAAATCCCACTCTCTTGAGCTTTCCTCTATCGTAAATGTTCTACGTTTTTTGGCAGCTTGTGACAGAATATATCCGGATATATACGTTTTACCCGAACCTGTTTCTCCCGCAAATACCATTGAAACTCCATATAATGTGGCTTGCTCCAAAAATTCTAGCATTTCTTCTGTCATACTTCCATATTTAATTAAACTCTCTTTTGTAGAAGTCTTGCTCTCTACTTTTCGTATTGATGATACAATTCCTATGTTTTTGTCCACAACGGGTGACATTAGTACCGCTATACGAACGTTATTTTTTAAATCTGCTAAAGCATAAGGCTGTCTTTCATTTATTAATGTGTTTGAAACATTTAACATTTTTTTATGTACGTCGATTGCTTGTTGAGGACTTAAAAAGCTATAGCTTGTTTTCTTTATTTCTCCATTTATTATTATATCAACGTCATTCCAAGCATTTATATTTAGTTCTTCAAAGCCCTCCTTATTAAGCAAATCATAGCGACTTATAAAGCTCCATCCACTCATATCGTGATAAAGTCTTTCTGCAAGCTCGTCTATATTATCCGTATAGTCACATTTTATGTGACTATTTTGTATTATCTTAATAATCTCGTTTTTTAAATCCGAGCTTGAAAATTCACTCACGTTATCATTATTAAGCTTTGAGGATAATTCAGTTTGTACACGGCTTAATACAAATTCATAATCTTGATTTCCTTTTACTGTAAAGAAATTTTCACGTTTATTCAATCAATATCTGCTCCTTTACTATTTTATTAATACTCTTTAAGTACAAAATTCCCTCTCTTTGACTAAAACTTGAGGGCATAGCTCCCGCTGAAAATGCATTATTTGCTTCCTTTGATAGAGGAATAGTATAATCATATCCATCAATAAGGCTGTTAATCAAAGATAATGGACTATCCTTTCTCAATGGGGAAATAATTTTTATATATTCCTCATACGAATATTTTTTTTCTTGTTTTAGATAGCTTGTTTGCGTTTTCAAAAATTCTGCACCTTTTATATCTGGAGTAATCAATTCTAATCTTACATCAGATAGTTCTAAAGCAATAAGAGTTGTTGTGTCATAGATTGGATTACTTTCACAATCAAAAATAATATAGTCAAATGGGCTATCGTCAATTAATCTAAAGAACTCTAAAATATTGCTTCTCTCAAATTCTCCATAGGTAAATGGATTTTCACCACTAGTTAAAGCCATAATTCCAATCATTTTATTATGTGGATGTATATTAATTTTATTTTTTAATTTTTCTTCCGTTATGTTCTTTTCTGAAAGCAAGCTTCCTACAGAATTCTCAGCTGAGGTATCTATAAGAGACGGTATGAAAACTGGTAGATGCGGTATTGACGTTGATGTATTTATTATTAATACATTTTTTTTATAATGAGTTAGCATATTACCTATTGCAAGTGATGTACAGCTTTTTCCACTTCCGTTACTGCCCCATACGGCTATTATTTTTTTAATCAATTAGTTTTCCCCACTTTCATCAAATTTAAAGTTTAGTAATTTTTCTGCCTTTTCCGGATTGTCCCTGCATACAAGAGCTACGCTTACTCCGTCTGTGTTGGCATTTGCAAGACTTACAAGCTGTCGGAAATTTCTTGCCTTGACGATTATACCTGTAATGGGATTGTCTTTGTTAATGTCGGAACTGTCTTTGACATCATTCATTACTTCATTTATAACCGCCAAAACCTCTATATATTTAAGCTCGTTCGGTATATCGGTTCTTTCTTCGTTATTTCCTGTATCTTTCTTAGGAATAACTGATACTATATCTCCTTTACGTATTTTACTTGAAACAACATTTCTCGGTTCATCAATTTTAATTGTATACGCATATTCATCATCATTTAGATTAGATAGATATTCAAATTCATAGGGCATTTTATCGTTAATCCTTATTTTCCTTAAAATATCACCCTCAAATAAATCTGTAATTGCATACTTTCCTATTATTTCGCTCTTATCGTAAACAACATCATTAGCTATACCGAATTTACTCACATCTTTTTTTATAATCATATCCTCTAATATCTGAGTTCCTTTAGTTATATTATTTTTTACAGAATAAACTTCTACCTTTTCATTAAGAAGTATATTACCTATCATTGATGTTCCGAATACAATAATTACAGAAAGTATAACTGCTATAAGTGCTAATACCATTCTATTTTTTAGCATATCTCTAATACTTATTTTTTGCTTAGGCAAATTCTCTATGGCATTTTCGTTAAAATCTACCTCCTTTCCAATTTTTTCTTTGCTGTTTTTGCTTTTTTTAAAAACCATAACTTAACCTCTTTCTTTTTAAATTTAAATAAAAATATAAAAAAACCAAACAGAAAGAAAAGGAGCTAACGCTACCTCTTTTCGTTTGGTTATTTTTCCATAAATTACAACACATATTATTGATAATAATAAAATATATAAGCTTTTCTGAAAACCAACATAAAAGCTCATTGCTGTTATCAGCTTTACATCTCCGCCACCCATATTATCCTTGTACATTGAAAGAAAAAGAACAAAAATGAATGTTATTAAAGCACTTACAAGCCTTGCTCCTACGTTAGAAAAGAAAAAACCAAATCCAAATAGTAAAATGACAGATATATTCGATATTTCTTTCTTCTTAATATCAATAAATGAAATTATTAGTAAAATTAGAAATACAATTATCTTTATGAGCTATGAAAGAGAATGCGTAAACAACCTCTCCAAAAACAAGTGTGTCAGCCTTTACAAAATCCCCTTCTCTATAATCTTTTAG
>JAHHTR010000014.1 GCA_020024515.1 Angelakisella sp. | reverse complement strand
CATTAATCTTTCCAAAACTATTTTGCTCTCTTTTTTTGATTCAAACTCTCTTTGTTTTTCTTTTAAATTATTTTCATATATACTTAAATTTGTTTTTTCTTCCGCAATATTTTCTAATAAAACTTTATAGATCTTAGTATCATTTTGAATCGAACTTTTGTATTTTTCAAGTTCATCATATTTTGGCAAAATATTTTTTATTGTCACTGTTTCTTCTTGCAAAGTCTTTATTATAGCCAAATTCTCTTTTTCTTCTTCCAAGTTTTTCTTTAAAGCTTTAAATTCAAGAGACTTCTTTAAATATTCTTCATTTACCTTTTTGAACAAATTTTCATTGTTTTGTATTTCTTCCGCTTTTGTAAGTATCTGTGTAATTTCTGTCAGATTATTTTCAGTTATCTTAAACTTTTCTTCTATTTCTCTGTTTTTTATTTTTTCTTTTTCGATTAATTCATTAAGCAATATAATAATTTCATCAGTGGTTATCAGTCCGCTCTTTGCCTTTGCTACTTCATCAAAAAGCACATCGTCACTTTCGCAAACAATATCATTAATATACTGTGTAACACTCTTTTTATACTCATCGCATTTTTTAGATAAATCATAAGACTTCACCTTTAATTCATTTTGCAATTTTTTATAATAGTCTGTTTTAAACAGCTCTCTGAATATATTTTGTCTTTCTTCTGTTTTTGCCAGCAATAGCTTCAAAAACTCACCTTGTGCTATCATACATATTTGTGAAAATTGGTTTTTGTCTATTCCCATTATTTTCTTGATTGCACTATTCACTTCACTGATTTTGGTAACAATATCACCATTCGGATAGATAAGCTCTGCTTCCGCGCTTTCTTTTACAAGTCCCGAACCACGTTTTGCCTGTCGCATATATTCGGGATTACGTCGCACCTTATAGTCCTTATCACCATACCTAAAAATCAATTCCACAAATGTGGGTGTATCGTCCTTTGCATATTTGCAACGAAACATATTTGTATCACGATAATCACCGCTGGATTGCCCATACAAAGCGTAAGTTATTGCATCAAATATAGTTGTTTTTCCTGCCCCTGTATCACCTGTGATAAGATACAGTCCATTTTCTCCCAAACTTTCAAGATTAATTTCGGTTTTATGTGCATACGGGCCAAAAGCACTTATCGTAAGTTTTAACGGTCTCATTCTTGCCCCTCCCACACATTATCTATTATCTCTCTTACAAAATTTATCTGTTCTTTATCCATTTCTTGATTATTTTGTTGTTTATAAAAATCCATAAATAAATCAATCGGCAATTTTTCTTCTATTTCGGTTGTTGTCACAATATTATTTTTCTGTTTTGTCCTTGTATTATCATAACTTAATTTCATTATATTAGGATATATTATTCGTAGTTTTGAAATAGCGTCAGGTATATCGTCCTCGTCTGTTAGTGTAATGTGCAAATAATCAAGCGTATTTGTACCTTTGTAATTATTTCTGTCAGTAAGCTCCATATACTTACCCTTTATTTCTCGCATATCGTGTTGCGGTATCAGCGGTATAGTTCTTATCACTATATCTTCACCTTTGTTTTTTAGCTCAACCACTGTCACAGATTTTTTGTGTGTACACTCGGAAAAAGAATATTTTAGGGGTGTACCGCAATATCTTATTGTATCTTTCTTCACTTTTTGCGGACTGTGTAAATGTCCAAGTGCTACATAATCAAAGTCATCAAAAATAGCAGTATCTATATTATCCGAACCACCTACATTGATTTCTTCCGACTCGCAACGTTCTGCGCCTGTAACAAATTGATGAGTTATCAGTATATTACGTTTATTTTTGTCCACATTCATTATATCAACCGCTTTTTTTATTGCATCATTATATGTTTTAAATTCTTCATTGGGATAAAGTACACGTATATTTAGCGGTTTAATAAACGGTAGCATATATACACAAACTTCACCATACTCATCATTAAGCACAATTGGTTCTACATCACCTCTATATACAGGCGATATATATATACTGCTGTTTTCCATTAGTTTTCTTGCGAAAGCAATACGTTGAGCCGAATCATGATTTCCGCTTATTATAAATATAGGTATTTTCTTGATAGATAATTTTACCAAAAAATCATCAAAAAGCTGCACCGCCTCCGTAGGCGGAACAGCTTTATCGTATACATCACCTGCTATTAATACAGTATTCGGCTTTTCCTTATCTACTATCTCCAAAATTTCATTTAAAATATAACGTTGTTCGTCTATCATAGAAAACCCATTTACAACCTTACCTATATGTAAATCTGAAAGATGTATAAATTTCATAATGTCACCCTTAATTTTCTATTACTTCAAAATTTAATGATGCGGTTTCTTTTGTTGTTATGTCATTTACTGCAAGTACTTTTATCACAAGTGGTTTTGTACCAAAGTTAATTGTAATTATATCATTAACTTTTACATCATAAGACGCACGCGCAACTTTTCCGTTTACTTCTATTCTTCCTCCGTCACAAGCCTCATTTGCAACAGTTCTTCTCTTTATTACTCTTGATACTTTTAAATATTTATCCAGTCTCATTACTTTTCTCTCCTTTTTTAATCCTCTAAAAATTATTATATCTGAATTTTAAACTAAATACAATATCTTACATCTGCAAAGTTATAATATTTATGGGGTTTTGCGCTGACATAGATAAATATTTTCCCAGTGGCTTTGAACGTGAAATATTTACCTGTACAATTTCTTTTGTCGCAAAATTATATTTACTTATAACTTCCGCTACTTGTATAAATGTCTCGACTGTTATTGTATTTATTACAATTCTTATCTGCGGATTTTTGCTGAGTATAACATCAATTATTTCATCAAGATTACCTGATGAACCACCGATAAATGCGTGTGTAGGCATTGGCAAATCCTTTAATTTATCGGGAGCCAATCCCTCTATTACTTCAAGATTATCCACTTTAAAATTGATTTTGTTTTTTCGCATTGTTTCCACTGCACTTGCGTTTTTTTCTACTGCATATACCTTGCCTTTTGGTAAATTTAATGCAATTTCAACAGAAACGGAACCTGTGCCTGCACCAATATCATATACAACTGCATTTTTTGTGAGGTTTAGCTTTGCCAGTGATATTGCACGTATCTCGCTCTTTGTCATAGGTACTTTTTCTGTTCGTATAAAATTATCATCATAAATACCAAAATAAAGATTATTATGAAAACCACTGTTTTCCACTATCATAACTGAAAGCGGACTGTAAGTATCATTTAATTGATTTTCCGCTGTTCCAACAGTTATTTTTTCGTTTGTACTCCCCAAATCTTCGCCTATATATACTTTTAAATTGCTTAACCCATACTCACAAAGATTTTTGCATACGGAATTTACTGTATTTTCTCCACCGAGAAGTAAAAATGTTCTGTAATTCTTATTTATCTCGTTTATATAATGACTATCCAGTCCATGTAAACTTACAATATTGAGATCTTGCCAAGGAATACCAAGTTTTGCGGAAAAATATACCAATGAAGATACACCGCAAATATGTTTTACAGTATATGGTGTAAGTTTTTCGGTAAGTTTTTTTGCTCCACTGTAAAAACCTATATCCCCCGAAAGCAAAACAGAATAATTTTTATACTGACTGTTATTTTCAACTATATTTATTATATCTTTACTTGTAAACCCTATAAATTGCGGCTTGTTCTTGTTATTATACTCCTCCAAAAGTCTCTTTGAGCCAATAACAGCATCACAATTTTTCAGTACATTGTCCGCTTCATTGGTTCTGTGCAAAATATTTCCTGTACCCATAGCGACAAGATTTATAATTATGTTTTTCCCATTACTCTCTTTATCTTTTAACTTTTCATCAAAAATTTTTATTGCCTTATTATATGACACACCGCTGTTTTGCATAGGTCTACCTATAACTATGCACTGTATACCGCATTTTTTGCAAGCCGATAGTTTTTCATCAAAACCACCAACATTGCCGGAATTTTTTGTCACCAAAAACTTAATATTATATGCCTTTATCTGAGATATGTTTACATCTTCACTGAATGGTCCTTGCATAGCAAGTATATTACTTGTCTTATATTCATATTCATTGCATATTTCAATAGAAGATAAAACAGGGAGTACACGTGGGTATATTCTCTCTTTATAATCTGTAATTTGTATATATTTATATAGTTCCTTTGAACCTGTTGTTACAAGAATATTACCCACCTCGTTTTTTAAATATTCCACTGCATCGTCTATTGTATCAAAAACAAGCTCATCATTTGTTACATTGCAATCGCTTCTGTTTATTCTCAGATATTCTGTATTTTGCTCTTTACACGCAAGCAAAATATTATTGGAAACTATTTCGGCATAAGGGTGTGTGGCGTCTACCACTATATCGAATTTCTCTTTGCAAAAAAGGTCCGACATTTCTTCTTTGTTCATTCTGCCTGTTTTTATATGTGCAAAACTGTCCTTTAATAAAACTTCTCCGTATTCTGTTGCAACACATACTGTTACATCACATTCTTTATTTGATAAAAATTCCGCCAAACTTCTGCCCTCGGTAGTTCCCGCAAATATACATATTTTATACATTATTTTTTCCTCTATATCAATAAATAAAATCTATATCATTCAATGCAACCGCAACCGTAACACCGTTAATTGCTTGCTTTTTTACAATTATTCTCCCATTTGATATTAACTTCGCACTTCTCTCGCATACATTATTTGTGCCTGTTATTCCTTTTACAAAATTTGATTTTGTAAAAGCTCCTTCTACACTGTTGAGCATATCCGCACTGAAAAATTCAATAGGCACATTATATTTGTTTGATATACACAGTAGTGCCTGTTCTTCTCTTTTAATATCAATACTTGCAAAATTTTTTATTGCCATTTTGTTTAGCTTATTTTCATTAAATACCTTATCCAGTGCCTTTTCCACAAAACTTAAATCAATATTTTTTCGGCAACCTATACCGACAGAGAGACATTTTGGCACAAGTAACAATGTGTTATCACAAGTTATATTTTTATATGTTATATATACATCACTTTTTTTTGTATCAACCTCCAAAACTCCCAAATTTTTTAATCTACCATAATCAAAATTAAAATCGTTTTGAACTATAATATCTCGATTTAAAATATTTGCCGATACTTCTTTTGCAAGTTTCATACTGGATATATATATATTGTTTTTTTGTGCAAAAGTATCCACTGAAAAGCGATTATTTATATCGGTAGAAGTCGTTATTACAGGAATTGCACCAAGTCTTTCAGCCAAAAATTCAGTAATTTCATTTGCTCCGCCAATATGCCCCGATAACAAAGAAATCACAAACTTTGCATTATCATCTATTGAAATAACAGCGGGGTCTGTTGTTTTGTGCTTTACAAACGGAGCTATACTTCGCACAGCAATTCCCGTTGCGCACACAAATATTATTAAATCAGCACTGCTAAATATATCTGCCATAATATCGCTGATTTTGGTTATCTCTGTAAAGTTATATTTATCTGCATATTTTTTTATACTGTAACATCTTGCGTCATTATATAAATTTGATATCTTTTGTGTTAATATACAACCTTTATCCGAATATGCAAATATATGTGTTTTCATAATAAAACTCTTTCCTTTTTAAGAATTAAATATACTGTATGTTTTTATTTTTTATTAGCCGATATATGTTCTTGCTCCCACCTATATATTTGGTTCGCAAAATCTTTTGCAAATGGGCTTTGTCCCAAAAAGCCGAGCTTTTGCGTAAAAACTATAAATTCAACTTTTACTTTACCAAAGGTTCGCCTATTCAGATTATCATACATTCTATCAGCTATTCTGTTTACAACAGCATTTCGTTTATCTATATCTTCAATTTGCAAAAGCATTTCATCAACGGTTACACTATCCAAAATCTTAGATAAAATATCCAAACCGACACCGCATTTTACAGCACTTGCACATACTATTTCCGCTCTGCAATCACCATATTTTGAATGTGTATTAAACAGTCCTCCCGCAAGTTTAAAAAGTTTGCCTGCATGTCCAACCAACAAAACTTTTTCAAAACCTTGCTCTGATATATAATCCAAAGATTCTCCTACATAATTTGAAATCTTAATCGAAGTTTCATCTTTAAATTCATAATTAAGTTTCAGGTAATCTTTTCCATAGTTTCCGGGAGTTATTAATAATGTTTTTCTCCCCTCTGACTTTTGCACATTTACAACCGCTTTTATCGTATCAATAAGTGCTTTTTCGCTCATCGGTTCTACTATTCCGCTTGTTCCGAGTATTGATATACCACCTACTATGCCAAGTCGCGGATTGAATGTTTTATGTGCAAGTTCTTCTCCTTTTGGCACTGATATTTTTGATATTAAACCTTGTGTCAAATTATAATCATCAGCAACTTCTTTCAGTGCATTCATTATTGTAAGTCTCGGCGTACTGTTTATTGCGTGCTGTCCTACCAATTGATTTAGTCCGGCTTTTGTAACAATACCCACGCCTTCGCCACCGATAACCGAAAATTCAAAATTTTCATTATATGTTACTGTCGCAAAAATTTCTATACCATTTGTTATATCCGGATCGTCTCCACTGTCTTTTGTTATACTACAAGTCACGCTGTCATTCTTTATATCAATATTATTGATTTTTAAATTTAGTTCTGTACCGTTTGGTGTGATAATACAAATGTTTTCAAGTTGTTTTTGTGTCACAAGCATAATTGCACATGCCTTTGTGGCTGCTGTCGCACATGAACCTGTTGTATAACCACGACGCATTTTTTTACCGTCTACTACTATATAATTATTTTCCATTGTTTTTTATCGTGTAATTTGATACAACATAGCATTACAAATTGCCGCCGCTATATTACTTCCACCCTTTCTGCCTCTTGCAACTATATATGGAACACCTGTATTCATTATCATTTCTTTTGACTCCACAACATTAACAAAACCTACGGGCACACCTATTATCAAAACAGGCTCTAACTTTTTTTCTTCAATCAACTCTTTTAGTTTTATAAGTGCTGTGGGAGCATTGCCTATTGCAAAAATACATTTCTTAGGTAGTTTGCTTGCCTTTTCCATAGATACCGCCGAACGGGTTGTTCCATCACTCTTTGCTTGCTCGGCAACATCTTCATTGGCAATAAAACAATGTACCTCCCCACCGAGTTTTGCTAGTATTGTTTTGTTTATACCGGACTTTGCCATTTGTGTATCAGTCACTATATCACAACCGCTTTTCAGTGCCTCAATACCTATCCTTGCAACATCTTCCGAAAAACATAAATTATCTGCATAATCAAAATCGGCACTTGTATGTATTACTCTCTTTACTATCGGCTCACAAAGTTCATCAAATTTACGGTCACCGAGTTCTTCTGTAATTATTTCAAAGCTGCGTTTTTCTATATCCATTGGTTTAACGTATTCCATTTTTTCACCTACTATCAGTTTGTATTATAAATATTAATTAATTTTATATCCACGTGGTGTAACCATTTTACCATTTAATATTTTTGTATATTCATTTCCAATAAATACTGTACTGAACATATCCAACTGTTCGTCTTTTAGTTCACCGAGAGTCAATACTCTGTATTCTTCCCCGTCTCTGCCGATATTACGCACCCAACCGCAAACTGTTTCAGGCTTTTTATATTGCAAGATAATATCACAAGCCTTTTGCAGATAATCATTTCTTTTTTTACTGCAAGGATTATATATCGCTATGCAAAAATCGGCTGATGATACAGCATGCAAACGCTTTTCTATCAGTTCCCAAGGAGTCAATAAATCACTGAGTGACACTAACGCAAAGTCATGTGAAAGAGCTGCTCCAAGAACAGCGCTGCCGCTTGTGGCCGCTGTTACACCACTTACAATTTCTATTTCTACATCACTGTAATTTGGATTATTTGCCCATAGCTCATATACAAGCGATGCCATACCATATACACCACTGTCTCCACTGCATATTACAGATACTATTTTATTCTCACTTGCTGTTTGCAACGCAAGCTCACATCTTTGAACCTCCTGTCGCATACCTGTTGATATCACAGGCTTTTGTGGATACAAAAATTTTACTAAGTCAACATATACGGTATAACCGCATATATAATCTGACTGTTCAAGTGCCTCTTTTGCAAAGACAGTCAGATTTTTTTCGTCCCCCGGACCGATTCCGATAACAAATACTTTTTTCATATATCAATAAATTACCTTTCTTTTTATGCTTTTGTGTCTAGTCCTTGTCTAAATTCTGTTGTGAAGTTTGGATCATATAACTTTGAACGTTCATAGCAGGGATTTAAAAAATCGCCCACTGTCACAAGTGCTGTCTTTGTTATATTATTCTTTTGGGCTGTTTCGGCAAGTGTACCGACTGTACAGTAAAATACCTTTTCATCTTTCCATGTAGCTTTATAAACAATAGCTGCAGGACTGTCCTTTGTATACGCTCCCTTTAACAGTTCTTCTGTAAGTTGTGGCAATAAACCCATACTCAAAAAAATAACCATTGTGCAGCCATGGCTTGCAAGTTTTGACATCTCCTCGTTTTGCGGAACAGGTGTACGTCCTGCCATACGTGTTATTATTACAGATTGGCTGACATTTGGCAGTGTATATTCTGCCTTTAATGCAGATGCCGCACCACAAAAGCTCGATACACCCGGCACATAATCATACTTTATATTTAGTTCATCAAGCTCGTCCATTTGCTCCTTTATTGCTCCATATAGGCATGGATCACCTGTATGAAGTCTAACTGTCATTAAATTATTGCTTTCCGCATTTTTAACGACATCAAGCACTTCTTCAAGTGTCATTTTTGCACTGTCATATATCTTACATTCTTTGTTTGTATAACTCAGAAGTTCGGGATTAACCAAACTACCGGCATATATAATTACATCTGCTTTTTTTAATAAATCAGCACCACGAACAGTTATTAAATCAACGGCGCCTGAACCTGCACCAACAAAATATACCATTTTATTTTCTCCATTTTCTATAAATTTTTATATCTGCTATATAATTATAGTTATAAAAAATATTTTTGTCTATACCTTCTAAATAACAAAATCTCTGCAAACATAATTAAAATAGAACGTTTGCAGAGATTTCTTATTAATTGTTTTATAGTTTTTCAAGTAGTGAAGTGCCTATTGTATTTTCAGGCATTTTTACACCAAAGTTATCTGCAATAGTTGCACCAATAACTGCAAATGTGTCTGCTTCACCCAATGAACCACCTTCTGTCATTGATTTTGAGTACATTAACAGTGGCACACTTTCACGTGTATGGTCAGTACCCTTAAATGTTGGATCATTACCATGGTCTGCTGTAATCATCAGTAAGTCGTCATCTTTAAGTGCATCGAGTAACTCACCAAGTTTAAGATCAAATTTTTCGATTTCTTCCGCATAACCTTTTACATCACGTCTGTGTCCCCATAGTGCGTCAAAATCAACAAGGTTTACAAAGCAAAGACCATTAAAATTTTTTTTGGCAATATCAATAGTTTGTTCCATACCATGTACAGAGCTTTTTGATTTATTGGACTCTGTTATACCCTCTCCGTCAAAGATATCAGATATTTTACCTACTGATATTACATCAAAATTATTCTCTTTCAGCGCATCAAGTGCTGTCTTTCCAAAAGGTTTAAGTGCATAGTCGTGGCGGTTTGATGTTCTCTTAAACTCACCTTTTTTCTTACCAAGATATGGACGTGCGATAACTCTGCCTACTCTCCATTCTTCTTTCATTGTAAGCTCTCTTGCTATTTCACAACATTTATATAATTCTTCAAGTCCAAAGGTTTCTTCGTTACCACATATTTGCAAAACTGAATCGGCAGAAGTATATACAATCATACTGCCGTTTTTGATTTCTTCTTCTGCAAGTTCGTCAAGAATTTCTGTACCGCTGCTACTCTTGTTTCCTATAACTTTTCTGCCTGTTCTCTTTTCAAGTTCTTCAATAAGCTCTTGTGGGAATCCTGTATCTGTAAATGTTTTGAATGGTACTGTAAGTTCAAGTCCCATCATTTCCCAGTGTCCTGTCATTGTATCTTTACCGACACTTGCCTCTTTCAATCGCATAAATTTACCGATTGGATTTTCAGCAGGAGCAATTTCTTCTACTTGTTTTAAATTTACAAGTCCAAGTTTTTTAAGATTTTCAATTTTTAAATCTTTTTTGTAGTTTACAATATGTCCGAATGTATCAGCACCAACATCGCCGTATTTGTCCGCATCGGGCAAAGCACCTATACCCATAGAATCCATTACTACCACAAAAATTCTGTTATACTTTTTCATATTCTTCTCTCTCCAAACCTAAATTAAATTTATATGCTTTTATTAAATCAATTAAAAATTACCGAAAAAACCGTTTAAAGCCATAAAACTAATTTTTTACCTTTTGCTATATACACGATTAAAACTTAAAGTGTATATATTCTAATACGTAATTTTATTATACTATATCGGTGTAACTAATACAAGTTTTATTATTTATATTTTCATAACAAAAAATTTAAAGGAATGTTATTTTTTATACAATAACATTCCTCACTACATATCTTTTGATTATTTTTTTTGTAAAAGTGCTGCGTTCACTGTATTCTTCATAAGTGTTGCCCTTGTCATAGGTCCAACACCACCAGGTACAGGTGTAATGAATGAACATTTTTCTTTTACATCATCAAAATCAACATCTCCGCAGAGTTTTCCATTTTCGTCTCTATTCATACCGACATCTATTATAACAGCATTTTCCTTTATCATATCGCTTTTGATATACTTTGCCTTACCAATAGCAACTATCAGTATATCGGCATTTTTTGTGTGCTCTGCCAAATTTTCAGTTTTGCTGTGGCATATTGTCACCGTTGCATTATTTTGCAGCATAAGCATAGCCATAGGTTTCCCTACAATATTGCTTCTACCAATAACAACACAGCTTTTGCCTTCACAATTTATATTATAGTATTCAAGCAAATCCATTATACCTGACGGTGTACATGGCAAAAGCAAATAGTCACCAAGCATTATTCTGCCTACATTTTGAGGATGAAAGGCATCTACATCTTTGAGCGGATTAACACTTTTTAAAATCTTTTCTTCACTAATGTGTTTTGGTAATGGCAACTGAACCAATATACCATTTATTTTATCATCATTATTGAGCACATCAATTAAATTTAAAAGGTCTTCTTCCGTTGTATTTTCTGGTAGTGCATATTCTGCACTGAAAATACCTATCTCCTCGCAATCTTTACGTTTGTTTTTAACATAAACCGATGATGGATTATTATCACCTACAATTATTACTGCAAGCGATATTTGTTCTCCACTACTTTTTAAAAACTCTACTTTTTCTTTTAAATTTTCTCTTATTTTCCTTGCAACCAAATTTCCATCTATTATTTGTGCCAAAATTTCACCTCTATTTTAAAATTAATCATCACTACCACAATTGCAATCACAGTCGGAGCTATCATTACTACCGCAACCACATTTACAGCTATCATCTATACTGTTATCAGAATTTCCCTCAAACTTATTATCATATTCTTGATTATCATTTCTACCTGTATCTTCTGTCAGTATAATTCTATCGTTTATATTGTCTACAAGCAAAGCATTTCCGACAGCATCTATTGTATTAGTTGTATTTCTTGCAGTTGTTGTGGCAGTTCTTGTACTTTGTTTATTTTGTTTATTTTGCATTTGTGCTTTTTTATATTCTATTCTTTGTTTAGATTTGTCTGTTGTAACATATAATTGATATTCTTTTTTCTTTAATACAAAGTGCAAAGAAATGAGCGCTACTGTACCAAATACAAACAGTATACCACCCAAATATTGAGAAACTCTTATCATACCCCATGGCATTTCTGTAACAAGGCTATCTGTACGTAGTCCCTCAATAAACATTCTGCCAAGTCCATACCATGCAAGATATCCAAGTGCAATTTCACCATCATATTTTCTTCTTGGAGTAAATACATAGGCAAGAATTAAAAATCCTATTAAATTCCATACAAATTCGTAGAAAAATGTAGGGTGTACAGGCATATTCGGGTCTACTGTCTGTCCTAATTTTTCTAACTGTGCAATAACATCAGATCTTTGTAAATAAGCAACTATTGTTTTTGATGTCATACCCCATGGTAAATTTGTATTTGTGCCAAATGCCTCCATATTAAAAAAATTGCCCCATCTACCGATTGCCTGTCCCATAAGCAATGCCGGTAAGCCAATATCCAGTAATGGCAGTAGTGGTATCTTCTTTATTTTTGTAACAATATATCCTACAAGTATAGCACCGATTACGCCACCATAGATTGCAAGTCCACCTTCACGAAATGCGAAAATTTTCCATGGATTATCTTTGTACAGTGCTTCCCATTGAAAAATAACAAAATATGCCCTAGCACCGATTACACCACCGACTACTGCCCATAGTGCCGCATCAAATGCGTCATCTGAGTGTATACCCACTCTTTCTGCGCGTCTGATAAAATATATAAATCCGACAACAAATGCAAGTGCAAATGTTATGCCATACCAATATACATCAATACCCGCAATATTAAAGGCTACACGATTTAGATTGAACTCCCAACCTAACTTTGGAAATTGTAAAACTTGTGTCATTTTTTTCACTTCTCCATATTTATATTTTTTGTATAAAATTATAGTTCACACTAAATTTTGATAAATTTAGCAAATAACAAAAAATATTATACCACAAAAAACAAAAGTTACAACAAAATAAATATTAACATTGTATTATATTTATTTTATTGTAAATAATAATTATGTAATGTGTATACATTATAATATTTTAATACAAAGAGGTAAAAATATGAGTAAACTTTCTTGTAGTGTATGTGATTGTGCAAGTAACAGTTCCGGTTGCTGTTGTCGTCCTAATATTAATGTAAGTGGTTCAAGTGCAACTGACTGTTGCGGTACAAACTGTTCTTCATATATGCCACGTGGACAGGCAAGTAACAGTTGCGGTTGCAATTTTACCACACCTAACGAAAATCTTGAAATATCGTGTAACGCAAGCAACTGTATGTATAATTCGCACTGTCAATGCACAAGTAATGATGTAAATATTGAATTTGACGGAACAAAAAGCCTTTGTAAAACCTTTAAAGCAAAATAAAAACAGAATCAAAATGTAAAACACAAAAATATTGAATGCCGAAAATCGCTTTAAATCTGCCTTTTTCGGTATTTTTTTTATACTTTTTCAAAAAAAGTATTGACAAATCAAACTCTCACGTGTATTATTGTATTAAGATATTAATACAGAGGTACAACAATATGGAGGTGATAAAATGAAATGGGAAATAAATGACGGTTCACCAATATATATTCAACTTGCTGAAACAATAAAACTGGCTATTGTTTCAGGTGAATGGAAATCAGGTGAAAAAGTAAAATCTGTTCGAGATTTGGCAATAGAAGCAGAAGTAAACCCAAACACAATGCAAAAAGCTCTTGCCTTACTTGAACAGCAAGGACTACTTATAACAAATCGAACGATAGGCAGAGAAGTAACAGACGATACAAAACTTATTGCAACAACACGAAAAACTTTTGCAACAACAAATATAGAAGTGTTTTTAAGCAAAATGGAAATATTGGGATATGACACAAATAAAATACGCATCGGTTTAGAAGAAATAATTGAGGAGGAAAATACAAATGAATGAAATGATGCAAAATATTGATATAAATAATGCACCTTTACTTAAAGTTGAAAAGCTTACTAAAATTTATACTCATTTTGAAGCACTGTCAAGTATAGATTTAACTTTTGAAAAAGGTAAGATTATCGGTTTATTGGGACCAAACGGAAGCGGAAAAACAACATTAATGAAAATAATAGCAGGACTACTGACACCAACATACGGCAGTATACAGGTTTGTGGAATGAGTATTTCCAAGGAAACAAAAGCTCTTGTTTCTTACCTACCTGATAAGAGCTATCTTAATGACTATATGAAAGTTTATGAACTTGTACAATTCTTTCAGGACTTTTATGCTGACTTTGACAGAGCAAGAGCTGAGCAGATGTTAGGCAATCTACACATTGACCAAAATCAAAAGCTAAAACATCTGTCAAAAGGTACGCAGGAAAAAGTACAGTTAATTTTGGTAATGAGCAGAAATGCAAGACTTTATGTCCTAGATGAGCCTATCGGTGGTGTTGACCCTGCCTCACGCGATTATATATTGGATACAATCATAAAAAACTATAATCCTGAATCAACTGTAATAATTTCAACACATTTAATCAGCGATATAGAAAAAGTTCTTGACCAAGTTGTGTTTATTAAATATGGTAAAATAGTGCTTAATGATGATGTGGATAATATTCGAGAAGAACATAATCAAAGTATAGATGCACTGTTTAGGGAGGTATTCAAATGCTAAGTAAATTAATTAAATACGAATTTCGTTCTACATACAAAATTCTTACAGTTCTATATGTTCTTGTACTTCTTATTGCTCCTTTTGGCACAAGTGGTAGAGTCTTTCTTGATAAATTATATAATATGAATATAATTAACTCCGATTTGTATGACATATTTGTTGCAAGCTATATTTTCTTATATGTAATTATATTGATGAGTGCAAACTTTATAACAATATATTTTTTGGTAAATAGGTTCTATAAAAATATGACTTCAAATGAAGGTTATCTTATGCACACATTACCTGTAAGTGTACATGAACTTTTGTTATCAAAAATTATTGTATCATCAATTTGGACTTTGATTGCAGGAATTGCAACTGTTTCTTCCGTAATCATACTTATATCCGGATTTACAGGGTTTGAAAATATAATTAATGTTATATCTTATCTTTTCCAAGAAATCTTTTCATTTGCCCCTATTTCCAATACTATCATAATAATTGAATTAATTATCATGGGCATAATCTCTCTGCCTTTGGGTATAATGGTTTTCTATACATCTGTTTGTATCGGTCATACAGTGAAAAAACACAAGTTATTGGGTTCTGTTGCAGGATACATAGGTATAACAACCGCATTTAATATACTATCTAGTCTATTTTCACCATTCTATTTTACAGTATTCAGCAAAATGGAATCAGTATCAAATATTTATGCACCTATTACAATGGTATTTTTAATATCGATACTTATCAGTGTAAGTATGCTAATAGGATTATATTTTATTATGCAATATATTTTAAAAAATCATCTAAATTTAGAATAGGTCTTGACAAAAAAACAAAAATAGCATATTATAGTCACAGAAGTTGTTTTGGGGCGGAGTGAAATTCTCCACCGGTGGTAAAGGTAAAATTTATTTACACAAGTCCACGAGTCATTTTTGATGGCAGAGTGCGGTTAATATTCCGCTACCGACGGTATAGTCCGGATGAAAGAAGCAAGGTATAATTATAGTATGTTGCCCCACAATAAATATTTGTTGTGGGGATTTTTATTTATATTATAGTTCCATACTCACTGCGAAGCACACTTTTTTTGACTTGCAAAAAATACCTGTATAAGCAAGTTAAACACTAAAAAATTTGTGTCGAAACAGGCGACAGAATGGAGAAACATAATGAATACTACTCTTACAAAAACAAAAAAATTAACTTATTCAGCAATGTTTGCGGCTATTGCAACACTAGTTATGTATCTGGAATTTCCATTACCATTTATGCCACCGTTCCTAAAAGTAGATTTAAGCGGATTTATAAGCCTATTAACCGCTTTTATGTTCGGAGCTGTACCAGCTATCTTTGTAACACTTACAAAAGACATTATACACGCATTTTCATCTACCACAGGCGGAGTAGGTGAACTTGCAGACTTTTTAATGCTGTCAGCTTTCAGTATTGCCGTATCATTTTCATACAAAAGAAATCACACAAGAAAAGGTGCTGTTATGGGACTGTCAATAGGCACTGTAATAACAGTTATTATCGGTATGTTGACAAATAAATATATGCTTATCCCATTTTTCTCAAAAGTTATGCCAATTGAGGCAATAATCGATGTGTGTGCAAAAGTAAACCCAAGTATTGACAGTATTAATACTTATATTGTTTTCGGTGTATTACCATTTAATTTGATTAAATGTTTGATACTCTCTCTTATTACTGTATTTGTTTACAAAAGATTATCTGTATTTATCAATTCAACACAAAAATTTTCCAATACCACCTCAAACAAAGCACAAAAAATATAATATAAATTCATAGAGTAACCTTATTTAAATAGGGTTACTCTTTTTTATTATCTGATTTATTAAATTATATATTTAAATTTTCAATATACATTGACAGGCGAGGTATTGTATGTTATTATATACTTACAAACACATAGTATATAAATTCATTAATTATTAATTTTAAATCATGGAGGAAAATTTTTATGGAACAAAAAATCAAAAGCTATATCGACAATATTTTCAGAAAATTTTAGTTAAATCAAGAAACACTTAAACTAAAAGAAGAAATCACACAAAATCTACTTGATAAATACAATGACCTTGTAAAGAACGGACAAGACGAAAACTCAGCCTATCAATCAGTAATAGACAGTATCGGTGATATAAATGACATTATAAAAACCTACCACACTGAATGTGATTATAATGAAGGCGGCATATCAATAGATGTAAACAATATCCAAAACATATATATAGATTGGTTGAGCGGAGAGATTAATATAACTACACACAATGACAAAACAATAGAAATAAATGAAACAAAAGATATTGACGAAAATAATAAACTCGTATATAAATTAACTAATAATGATTTGTACATAAGCTTCTGCAAGAAAAACAATAAATTCTTCTCATCATTTAACAGAATCGAAAGTAAAGAGCTTACAGTAAAAATTCCAAACACTATGCAACTTTCTTTACTGAATGTAAAAAATACATCTGCTGATATTAATATCAATAATATTAATACAAATAGTCTAAAATTAAGCAGTGTCAGTGGAGATATAGAGCTTATTAATACAAATGCACATTTCAGCTATTTAAACAATGTAAGTGGCGATATTGATATTAATGGGACTTTTAATGAACAAATTAACACAAACAATGTTTCCGGTGATACAAACATTGAAAATAATATTTTGCCAAAATATATTAATACAAATAGTGTAAGTGGAGATATATCAATATATATATTCCTGAAAATGATGCTTTTACAGTAAAATATAATACAGTAAGCGGTGATATATCATCTGATTTCAGAAATACATATAACAACGGCCAAAATCAAATTAAAGCAAATACGGTAAGTGGCGATATTATTTTAAAAAGAATATAAAAAATGCAGCTTACAAATAAGAATATAGAAAGGTGGTGTTTTGTTTGTCAATAACAGCAGACCTATTGCGGGGTCATACAGATACCATTATCCTTGCACAGTTAATTAAAGGTGACAACTATGGCTATGAAATAAACAAAGCCATTCAGCGAATATCAAACAATACCTATGAGCTTAAAGAAGCTACATTATACACAGCGTTTAAACGTTTGGAACAAATTGGCTATATTATTTCGTATTGGGGTGATGAAGGCACAGGCGCAAGAAGAAAATATTATTCCATTACGGAAACAGGAAAAATAACTTATCATCAATTATGTAAAGAATGGCAAACTGCAAAAGAATTGATTGATGAAATGATTAAATAAAACCTTTATATTATAATTAACGGAGGAAATTTCAATGGAAAACAATATAAAAAGCTATGTAGATGCCCTTTTTAAAAATTTTGACCTTAATCAAGAAACAGCGGAATTAAAAGAAGAAATCACACAAAATTCACTTGACAAGTACCATGACCTAATAAGTGCGGGACAAGACGAAAGCACAGCTTATAAAATAGTAATAAACAGTATTGGTGATGTAAGTAAACTGATATATAATATGGATTATTCAGAAAATTTACAAAATAACAATAATGCCGAAATGCAAAAATATAAACAACGTTCTGCTATACTTACTTCTGTTGCAGTATTTTTGTATATTATATGTGTAGTTCCTATATTATTTTTACAAGATGAATTAGGTATTATTTTGATGTTTATATTTATCGGTGTTGCAACAGCACTGTTAATATTTAATGATATGACAAAACCAAAATATCTAAAAGAAAATAATAGTACGGTAGAAGACTTTAAAGAATGGCAATATGTAAACAAAAACAACTATCAAATGTATAAATCCGTATCAAATGCTGTATCTATACTGTTTGTTGCCATATACTTTGTTGCCAGCTTTGTTACTCATGCTTGGTACATTACTTGGGTAATATTCTTGATAATGGCTGCTGTAAAAGAAATTATAAAATGCCTATTCCAATTAAAAGGAGCTAAATAATTATGAATAAAAATTTACTTATAACTAAGATTGTTGTATACTCAATACTTGTTGTATTTTTATTGTGTATTTTGATTGTTGGCATACGTGGATATAATTATGGGCATGGCTTATATGATTTAATTTACTATTTTGATGAGTATAACCGTGATTACAATTATAATTATAACCACAACCATAATCATAAATATAACAGCATTACTGATTACAACGAAGGAAATACGTCTATACCTGCCGATAATATCAATAATATATATATTGAGTGGACAAAGGGGGAAATAAATGTGAAAACCCATGATAAAAACACAATAGAAATCAGCGAGACAGGCAATATTAATGAAGACAGTAAACTACTGTATACCGTAAAAAATAACGATTTGCACATTATTTTTCATAAAAGAATAAAGCATTACTTTAATTTCAGAAGTTTTAAGGATAAAACATTAACAGTTAAAGTTCCAAAAGATAAACATCTGTTTTTACTTGATATTGAAACTGTGTCACCCACAATTAATATTAAAGATATAAATACAAATGCTCTAGATGTTGAAACAGTAAGTGGCAGCATTAATGTTGTAAATACAAATACAAATTATTGTGATGTGAAAACCGTTAGCGGTAAAATAGATATTAACGGTGCTTTTAATGAGATAGATTCAAGTAATGTTTCGGGTAAAACAAACATCTATTCTACAATTTGTCCAAAAAATATTGATGCAGAGAGCATAAGCGGAAGTATAATAATAAATATCCCTGAAAATGATGGATTTACAGCAGATTTTGAAACAATAAACGGAAAGTTTACATCACAATTTGAAGGAATAACCAACAAAAACAAACAAATATATAAAAATGGCAGAAACGAAATAGATGCAGAAACGGTAAGCGGTAGCTTTACAATCAATAAAATTCAATAATATAGCAAAAACGGTACAGCTTTATAGCTATACCGTTTTATTTATGATTTAATTATATTTCTAAAATTTTATTTATATTAACAAATCTATACACTGTTAATGGAATATACCATACAGCAACGCAAAGACGCCACGCTAAAATAAATATACCGATTATACCACCAACAATAAAATTAAGTGCAATAATTCCTACTGTGCCACCTAAATCATAGCCATGTGGCACAAGCCACACAAACATACGGCGAATACCGAATGGTATTCCACAGCACAACCATACATAAAAATACTCTGTATTGCCATTTTTGGTAAATGCACTTTTAAAAAGGAAAAACAGGCACAGTACAATAATAAATGGCAAAATCGTTTTCTTGAATAAATCTTTTACTATTTCTCCGCGTGTCATAGTATTACCCCTTTTATTATATAAATAATAATATAAATTTTATATGCTATTTAATATTTTATCTGTTATTTCAAGACATATATCAGCTGAATTATTTACTTCTTTCAAAAATTCTTCCGCACCACCGCTTATTCCGTCAGATATACATTTTATAAGTAAACAAGGGACTTTATTTCTATCACAGGTAAGTACTATTGCGGCTGCTTCCATTTCGCAAATATCAGCATTGTATGTTTTGTGGAGCTCCTCTTTTTTCGCTCTATCTGCTATAAATTTATCACCTGATGCACATATTACTTTTTTAAGTGTTGGGCACACAGCAAGTGCTTTTTCCATAAGCTCTGTTGATGTTGGCAAATAAACACTTGGATAATCTATATATCTGCCTACTTCACAGTTATCAACAGTTGACGTATCAAAATCATAATGAACTACTTTTTCTACTATACAAGTCTTTGTTGTAGCCATTTCTTCTGTAAGTCCACCTACAACACCAAAATTTACTATATACTCAACACCGAAATTTGTTATTAAAAATTGTGTTGCGGCAGCTGCCGCTATCTCACCGGCGCCGGAACGTACAATAAACAAATTATATTTATCTGTAATAACCTTCTTAACATCATAACCTGAAATATGTATTTCTTCAATGTTCTCTGAATATTTTTTTATTACTGATTGTATTTCTACCGCAACCATCATACCGATATTTAACATAATGTATTATTCTCCTAACAATTATTAATAGTGATATCATTGTATCATAATAAATAATAATTGTAAATCGGTCAATAGGTAAAATAATTAAATATCAAATCTATTATAATTATTGTAGCAATCCAAACATAGTTTTTTATCGCCGCAAATTCTAATCATATTTTCAGATGTATTTTCTTTGCAGTTATCACAAATATATGATTTAAATATTCTTGCTCTTTCAGGTAGCTCTATTGTTGTTTCTTTTACTGTGAATAAATCTTTTGGTTCTGTATTTTGATAATATTTAAAAGCTTCTTCTCTTGATAATTCATCTTTTAATGGATTTAATACAAGACGTATAGATTTATTATTTTTTCTGTCATAGAAAGAGAAAGCTTGTTTTCCTCTCATATGAAAAAGTAAATTTCCCTTGCCCACACTGCAACCCAAAATTGCCTGAATAGCGTCAACTCCACAAGCATCATTTTCTGCAATACAAACTACTTCTTCGTCTTCACTGAAATTTATATTAAGAAGTTCTATGGCATATAAAGTGGCTTTGTATCCTATTGTAAGTCCTCCGCAACTGTGTCCATGAAAATTAATACATCTGTCCCATAATTCTTTATTGTTCATTTAAATTGTCTCCTTTTTATTCAAAGCTTATATTTTCAATGTCGGTATTTATATAATTACTTAAATCTAATATTTCTGTATTCTTATTTTTTATCAAATATATTCTATCTGATATTTTCAGTGCCGATACTAAATTATGCGTTATTATAAACATACTGAAACCATATATATTTTGCAGTGATTTAAACATTCTCAATAAATTTGCTGTTGTTGACGGATCTAACTGGGAAGTCGGCTCATCTGCTATTAGTAGTCGTGGTTTCATAGTTAAAGCTCGTGCTATGCTTATTCTCTGCTTTTGCCCACCTGAAAGCTCACTTATCTTTTTATTTAAAAAATATTCATCAGTACTCAGCCCCACATCTTGCAAAGCTTGTTTTACAGATAGTAATATTTCATCTTTTGTCCTTTGTGTATTTTTACAAAGTCGCATAGGTTCGCCAACTGCCTCAAATACACAAAAACTCTGATTAAGTGCTGTATCACTGTCTTGAAAAATATACTGTATGCCATTATATGTACTATGCAAAGATTTATAATCGGCTTTTTCATTATCAAAAAAAATCTCTCTGCGTTTATTATCACTGTCAAAACCACCGATAATGCGCGCAAGTGTGGTTTTTCCAACTCCCGATTTTCCCACAAGCGAAACTATTTCCCCACTATATATATGTAAATCTACATTTTGTATTATAACATTTTTATCAAAAGTTTTACTTATATTTTTACACTCCAATATCTTTACAATTCCGCCACGATTACAGGCAACAAACCTATTATCACCTATTTTTGTAAGCTTTGGTAATGTATCTCGGCACATATCTATACGCTGTGTACATCTATCGTAAAACGAACACCCTATATTCTTTATTGTCTCTTTTGGTGTAGGTATTCCCCATATATCTTTTGCTAAATTCAGCCCTACTGATGAATTTATTAATCCACGTGTATATGGGTGTTTTGGAGAATTTATTATATCTGCCGTATTACCTATCTCCACAATACTTCCCATATACATAACTATTGTCTGTGTGGATATTTTTTTTGCCAATTCCAAATCGTGCGTAACTATTAAAAATGATATATTATATTTTGAGTTTAACTTTTCAATTAAATTTACAATATTGTTTTTGCTTTCAACATCAAGTGAACTTGTTGGTTCGTCCATTAATATAATTTTCGGTCGCAATGCTATTGCACAAGCTATACAAAATTTTTGTAACATACCACCCGAAAGCTCTTTGGGATATCTCCGCAAATCATCAATACAAAGTCCGACTTCTTGCATTAATTCATACATTCTGCTTTTGTTATTTTCTGTATTTTTATCTTCCTTTTTTAGTATTTCTGACAAATGTTCAAACAAGGTCATCGTAGGATTTAGAGTATCGGTAGAATTTTGTAAAACAACGGAAAAAATCTTTGAACGTAAAGCTTTGCGTTTCTTTTCGTTTAATGATGAAACAGTTATACCATCAATATTTACACTGCCAAAAAACTCACCTTTACCATCAAGTGAGTAGGAAATAGCACGAAGTAACGTTGTCTTACCACTTCCCGACTCACCTATTACTGTAAGTATAGTATTTCTTAGCATTTTATAATTTATCGGTCTCAGTATAAAATCACTGTACTTTACAGACACATCAAAAAGTTCCAATATATTGTCATTCTTCATCAAAAATTATCCTTTAAATTAATTTTGCAATATCTGTTGCAGTTCTTTTGATAACAGTCGCAACAAAACCGTACAAATTACCAGTGATACAAGCGGAGACATTAGCCACCATTTCCAAAATTCCGTAAAAAATATACCATTAAAACGTGTTGCCTTTGAAATCATAAGTCCCCACGAGCGGGCTAGTGGGTCAGACAGTCCCAAATATGCAAGCGAAGATTCCTGTATAATCGCAGAACCGATAACAGCAATAGCATTAACGGAAAGCAAAGGTAAAAGCTGTCGTAACAGGTGATTATATATAATATAAAAATTAGTGCCACCATAGCTTTTTGCAAGTTTTATAAAAGGTTTATCACAAATTGAAATTGTCTTTGCACGCATTATCTTTGCAATACTTCCCCACGAAAAAGCGGAAATTATAAGTATTACATTACTTGTCCTTTGTCCAAGAAATGCACCCAGTACTATCATAACAGGCAGTTGCGGTATTGATAAAGCTATATTTATAAAAAATGATATCAATATATCAACTTTGCCGCCCACAAAACCTGCTGATATTCCCAATACACCGCCAAGAATAAATGTGATAAAAGCACAAGATAAGCCTATAAACATACTATGAAAAAAACTCCTTGATATTTGTGCAAATATATCAACTCCAAGGTCATCAGTTCCCAAGATATGAAGCAAATTAGGTTTTTCGAGGGCACTGCCGGACGGCAAAACCGAACTGTATTTATAAAAAGTTACACCATACAAAAATATACAGCATAATGATATAAAACATACTACGAGTATGGTTATTTTCCTATATTTCACTTTAAAACCTCCTTTGCCACAACAGAATTTATTATATCTGCCACAAAGAGATTTAAAAGCACAAGTATAGATGATATCAAAAATATACCTTGTATGAGCGGATAGTCACGATACTTTACAGCCTCACGCATAATAAGTCCCAGTCCCGGATATGCAAATACATTTTCAATAAGCATAGTTGCACCGATTAAACTACCCACACTCAAAAACAGTCTTACAATAACAGGAGTTATCCCATTAATTAATATGTATTTATAAGATATCCTACTGTTTTTTATTCCTTTTAGATGTGCATTATATACATAAAGTTTTTTTCTTATATCAACAAAACTTGCATTTGCCGTAAAATAAAACTTTGGTATTGTTACTATACACATTGATAAAACAGGCACCAGACTATGAATAAAAATATCATATATTTTGTGTATAGTGGAACTATAACTTATAAATGGAGTCACCGCTCCCGATATAGGTATAAATTTTATTCTGACCGCAACTGTAAAAAGCAGTACAATGCCTATAATATATGGTGGGATTTCAATAATTACCGAGAAAATATTATATATATACTTACCCAAAATAGTATTTTCATCATTAAATAATGCAAGCGCTACACCAAGTATAAAACTTATGATTAATGTTGATGTCATTATAAGAAGTGTCCATGGCAGACGCTCATTAATTATTTGTGCAACACTCTTTTTAAAATGTATGCTTTCCCCCAAATTCCCCAATATATTCTGTTTTACAGTTTCCATAAATTGAGTAAAAATAGGCTTATCCATTCCATAGTATTTTCGCATATATTCTTTTTGCTCAGTACTCATTTCAAATAAATTGTCTTCGCCTACTACTGCTGATGTATAATCAAACGGGTCACCGGGCATACATCTCGGCAAAATAAAATTTATAAGATATATCGCCAAAAACGATACCAATAACAAGACTGTTTTTTTTAGGATAGTTTTTTTCAATATAAAAAAACCTTTCATTTATTTTTATTTTTCCATAAAAGATAGTCTATTTTGTTCTGCTTGACTATAAGCATAAGTCTTTGTCCAACCGTCAAAATAATTTATTCTATACATAGAATATGAAGATTCATTTGCTATTACAAATAATGGTATTTCATCACTGACTAATTTTTGAATATTTTTAAACATCTGTTTACGTTTTTCAAAATCTGTTTCAAATACTTGTTTTTCACATAAATCGGTTATTTCATCATTTTTGTAGCCAATAGCACCCATATTGTGCGGATTGCCACCTTTATTTTTTGCCACATCGGAAAAAATTGTACGCATATAGTTCGGTGGATTATTTCCCCAACCTCCATTGCCAACTATTGCAAATTCATACTCACCTTTATTTACCATACTGTCACGGGTAGCACTGTCATAAGATACTACTTTTACATCAATATTTATTTCAGCCAAATTATTTTTTACTATTTCAGCTATATTTAAATCTTTTGCACTGTCAGATGTAAGTATTGTTACTGAATATTTTTTGTCTTTCATAAGTTCTTTGGCTTTTTGTGGGTTATACTCATACTTTGTAACATCAGGATTATAGAACAGTGTATCCTGTGGCACATATCCCGCGCTGCCTACACTGCCCATTTTGCGAAACACCTTATCCACCACAGATTGTCTGTCAAGTGCATAGTAGATAGCTTTACGCAAATTAATATCCAAAAAACCAGGACATTTTTCATAGTTTATCAGCATTTTATAACCCATATCATTTGTCTTTTCAATATAGCCGATATTTTCATCACTCATATATTTGTCTTTTAAATCAGGAGGCATTTTTGTTATATCTATCTCTCCGTTTTCAAAAGCAAGTATGCTGTCGCTTACAGGTACAAAAAGTATTCTTTCCGCTGCCTGTTTACCGTTTACCCAACCGTCAAAAGCTGTAAATTCATAGCTACCTGTTGCACCGTCATACTGTGTACATTTATATGCACCACTACCCACTAAATAATCTTCACCTTTATATTTATATGGATCGGTTACTTTTTCCCAAATATGCTTTGGAATGATAACAAATGAACCAAGTGAATTAAGTGTATTTGCATTTACATTATTTACATATATTTTAATTGTTTGTTTATCTACTATTTCATATTTATCAACTATAAATTTATCTCCGCTGCCCAAACTGTTTGATATTGGCGGATAGTTTTTATAATAATCAATACTAAATGCAACATCTTCTGTTGTCAAGGGTTTTCCATCATGGAATTTTAGATTTTCAAACAAAGTAAATGTATATTCATTGTCTTTGAAACTCCACTCCTTAGCAAGCCATTGAACGTCTTTTTCCGCATTTTTTTCAAGCATACTTGCAAAAACCAAATTCATTTTTGCATTACCCGGACCTCGTGAAGCATGCAAATATGGGTTAGGTGTACCAAAATCTGTACCACCTTCCAGTTTCAAGGTAGGTACTTTATATGTACCTGTTTGTTTTGTAGGTTCGGTAGTATTACCACAAGCTACACTGGTAATCAAAATACACATTACTAGCATTAAGCTAAAAAATCTTTTAATATTTTTCATCTTTTCACATTTCTCTTTCTTTTTTAATAAATATTTGTGTACGTATGTATTATATCACAGCATAAAGCATATACAAGCCTCCTAGGGGGATATAAAGAAGAAAAAAGTCATTGCAAATGCAACAACTTTTGTGAAAATTTTTATTATAAATATGAATTTCTGTTTTGTATATCAATGGCACTGCCCCCAGCACCCATATCTATATTTTGCAGCTGTGGTATGTGCTGAAATAATGCTCTTGCGGTTTCTCTGTATAGCATTGGAACAAGTCCCGAAACTTCTGTAACTGTCCTTAGTACCAAAATAATAGCTGCATCTTCCGATAACTGCGCCGAGATACTATACCCAACATTATTATTCCCGTCGTTAAGTATTATCCCATAAAAATTAACATCACTGCTATTATGTAATTTCCTGAATATTTCAATTACAAACTTTCTTTCTTCATCTGTAACTGTATTTATACTTTGCCATTGTTTTTCTATTTCATATGCAGTGTCAATATTTTTTTCAACAATATCTTCATACTGCCAAAGCGGAAAATTCTTTTCAAACTGACGCATTGCGCATCTTTTTTTAGTAAGCTTTTTCCCACTGTGATTTATAAGTATTTCAATATTGACAGTACTGTCCATTTGAGTATTATACGGAAACTTGATTTCTTCCCAAAAATTACTGTACATTTTTATAACATCTCCTTTTTTGTGTCGATAGCTTTCTTATAATACTGTTATACTGCTAAATATATTTTCTGCTATTCCTTCAATAGGCTTTATTGTATCCCCATTACAGCATGATATTACTTTCCAGTTTAGTTTCTCTGCTCCATACATCGCCGCTTTTCTACACTTTAACAGATACTCAAAATCTACCTCGTGTATGTCTCTTTTGCTCTCATCGTTTTCATATCTTTTTGATAACAATTTCTTTGAAACTTCCGGCAAAACATCAAGATATATTACTTGATCAGGCTTTGGAATACCTACTTTTTTAAACTCCAAATCATAAAGCCAATCAATAAAATCCTCCCACTCATTTTCAGGTAGTTTTGACATCTGATGAGAAATATTTGACGTTGTATATCTGTCGCACAAGATAACTTTGCCTTCATCATAATCCTTTTTCCAATTTTTAAGATAACTTCCATATCTGTCAACTGTATAAAACAGTGACGCGCCATAGGCACCAACATCGGAAAGTAAACCTAGTCCACCAGCTAAGTACATTTTTATAAGTGCCGATGTGTCTTCTGCATAATTTGGGAAACTTATTTTTTTACAAGGAGTATTATTAGCTAGCAATCTATTATATAGCATATCTGTCTGTGTTGCTTTTCCGCTTCCGTCCAAACCCTCTATTACTATTAACTTTCCCATAAATACTCATTCCTCCATTAGTATAAGTTCCTTTGCATAAGGTAATATTTTTATAGCATCACAAAGCACATGCCACTCGTCCAATTTATGATTTTTACGTGCATTGTATATATTAATAAGTGTTTCGTAATTCATTGTGCAAGTTCTCATTTGATTATAATTTGTAGGTAGCATTTGTATAAGCTCATACCAAACAGTCTTATCCTTTGTATCTACAAAGCTTTGTCTAAGTTCTTCCAAATACTCAATATAATTTTTAAATTTTTCGAATGATTTTTCATTCAGCTTATCACAACTGAAATGTTCCAAATCGAATACCTGACTGTGAATTTTGTGCATAGTACTTGTAGAATTTGCAACCGTTGCCACCTTATATGTATCAAATTCTTTCCACCAATAAAGGGGTGCTGTTATATCCATTGTAACAAAAATCTGTCTCATAAATTTGCGGTGGTCACTGCCTGAACGACATAAACGCACTAACAAATTTTTATCATTTTCGCCCAAGACAAACTCACCGTTTTCGTTGATATAGCTATCAAGCTTTGCCCAACTGTTCATAGGATTTCTTGCACCACGTATGGCATTCATAAAATTCATTGCTTCTAAATTTTCAACTTTTAGCATATTCTACCTCTTTTTATTTTTTATATTGTGCTGTTCTCGATTTTGGTCTCTTTAAATAATTATTTTTATCTTTTTCCGTAATTTCACGGATAACAAGGCAAGGATTTCCACAAGCAACAACATTTGAAGGTATGTCCCCTATTGACAACACTTCCCGCACCTATTGTGACATTCGAAAGCACGGTTACACTTGCACCTATCCATACATTATTGCCTATTTTGATTGGATAGGCAAATTCCAAACCCATATTTCGTCTTTCACTGTCAATGGGGTGTCCCGCAATGGAAAAGCAACAGTTTGGAGCAATAAAAACATTATCACCAAAAGTTACTTTGGCACAGTCAAGTATTACACAATTATGATTTGTATAAAAATTTTCGCCTATCTCTATATTGTAGCCATAGTCACACCAAAAAGGTGCTGTAATAAAAAAATTATTTTTTATTATCCCTGACTTTTTATCCGCCTGTGAAAATGGTAGAGAATTAAATTCAAGACACTTATCTTTACAAATTATTCTGTCTCTGCAAAGTTCTTCATCATAATTTGCATCATAAATTAAACTTTGTGCACATTTTTCTTTTTCTGTTATAAGCTTTACATCTTAAAATTAATCTTTTGCAGGTTCAAGTTTTATATAACTTGTCATTAATCTCTTTGTTGCACCTGTATCAAATGCTATTTCTACCATATTATCTGTGCCCATTGGTGTAACAGACATAATTTTACCATTACCGAATGTTTTATGGTGTATTCTGTCTCCGGCTTTAAAACTAAATGGCTCTGCTTTCGGTGTAGCTTTTGGCTGTGGCTTGGATATAGGTTTTTGTGCTGTCGGTATTGTATATGTAGGTGTAGAAATTCTGCCACTGCCATAACCACTGTAACCGCCATAACTACCCATAGAATCATATTGATTATCTGATTTAATATCTAAAATTTCTTTTGGGATATCATTTGCGAAACGAGAAATAGGATTGCGTGTTGTTCTTCCGTTTAACATTCTTTGCTGCGCTGTTGTAATAAATAATTGTTTCTTTGCACGAGTAATACCTACATAGGCAAGTCTGCGTTCTTCTTCAAGCTCCGAAAGACTCACTATAGAACGCTGTCCCGGAAATATATTTTCCTCCATACCGGCAATAAATACATAAGGGAATTCAAGACCTTTTGCAGAGTGAAGTGTCATCATAGTTACAGCATCATCATCTTCGCTTAGTCCATCAAGTTCGGTATACAGTGCTATTTCCTCCAAAAATCCCGATAGTGTGGGGTCTTCTGTCTCCTCAATATATTTTACTATTGTATTGCGTAGCTCATCTATATTTTCAAGTCTGCCTTGACTCTCAAAGTCATTTTTTTGCTTTAATGCCGTAACATAACCACTCTTTTCAAGTATCATTTCAAATATATCAAGCACTGTTGAACTGTCTGTTTCGTTCGATATATCCTTTATCATTTGTGCAAATGCAATAAGTCCGTTTGCCTTTTTTGACAGTGGCGCATATTCATTTGCATTTAGCATTACTTCAAGCATTGACAGTCCCAACATATTGCTTATTTCTTCGACTGTATCTATTGTTGCATCACCCAAACCACGTTTCGGCTCATTTACTATTCTTGTAAGTCTCAAATTATCTGTATTATTATTGACTAACTGCATATATGCAAGAATATCTTTTATCTCTTTACGGTCAAAGAACTTTCTGCCACCGATGATTTTATATGGTATGCCCCTTTGAATAAACATCTGCTCAATAGTATTTGACTGACTGTTCATTCTGTAAAGTATTGCGTGACTGTTGTAGGTAATACCCTTTGCATGATTTTTTTCGATAGTGTTCGCAATAAACAGTGCCTCTCGTCTATCGTCATTACCACTATATAGCTGTATATTTTCGCCCTCTTCATTCTTTGTCCAAAGTGTCTTTGCCTTACGTTTTGTGTTTTGTGCAATAACTATATTTGCAGCATCAAGTATTTTTGACGAACAACGATAGTTTTGTTCCAATTTAATTACCTTCGTGCCCTTAAACTGTTCTTCAAAACTAAGTATATTCTCAATGGTAGCACCACGAAATTTGTATATACTTTGGTCATCGTCACCAACAACACAAATATTGCCATGACTTCCCGCAAGCATACTTACAAGCGTATACTGTGTGTGGTTTGTATCCTGATACTCGTCCACCATTATATATTTCCATCTGTTTCTGTATTTTTCCAAAACTTCAGGATACTCTTTGAATAATTTCACTGTAAGAACTATTATATCATCAAAATCAAGTGCATTTGCTTTTTTCAGTTTTTCTTGATACTTCTGATAAATTTGTCCTGTAACTTTATATAAAAATTCGTCTTGATAAACACTTTGCATTTCTTCAAAAGATGTAAGATTATCTTTTGCGGAAGAAATGAGACTGATAAAAGCACGTGGTGGAAAACGTTTTTCATCAATGGAAAGCTCCTCCATACACTGTTTTATTATACGCAAGGAGTCATCTGTATCATAAATAGTAAAATCAGAAGTATATCCCAAACGGTCAATTTCTCTACGCAAAATCTTTGAGCAAGTAGAGTGAAATGTACCCGCAGCTACACTTTCACCATCACAGCCAAGCTTTTTTTGTAGTCTTTCACGAAGCTCACCAGCCGCCTTATTTGTAAATGTTATCGCAAGTATATTCCATGGATTTGGTTTTTCGACAGCAATAATTTTTGCAACTTCCTCCATATACTTACCGTTCAACGCACATTCTTTCAGCATTGATATTTCACTATCGCTGAATTGTGGCATAGTATCGCTATACATCGCACAATTACCAAACATTAGCATAAATGCTATACGATTAATAATAACAGTTGTTTTACCACTGCCCGCACCTGCCAAAATAAGTACGGAGCCCTTTGTAGTAAGAACTGCCTCTTTTTGCTTACTATTTAGTCCATTTAAAAATTTATCGAAAATCTTTTCTCTTAATTTATTGTAATCTTGTAAAGATAATGACATTTTATACCTCCGCTATCTACAAACTTTTCTTTTTCCATAACTATATCATTATATCATAAAAAATAAATATTATCACATATATTTTAAGAAAAATATAAATTATATGTTTTGCACAATTATTTTA
>JAHHTR010000137.1 GCA_020024515.1 Angelakisella sp. | reverse complement strand
CCCAAGCCGACACCCGATTCGGAACATAAGCCTGAGCCGACACCCGATTCGGAACATAAACCCGAGCCGACCCCCGATTCGGAACATAAACCCGAGCCGACCCCCGATTCGGAACATAAACCCGAGTCACCCACCAATCTGGAGTACAACCCTACATTAAACAATAAACAATATTACCATAAGCAACCTGGTTATCTGCCTGAAACTACTTCAGAATATGATGCATCAATAATGGCAAAACCAAAAATTGAAATAGAAAATGGTGATAATGAAAAAATAGATGCTGTAACAGAAAGTCAATCAGAAGTTACAGAACTTCAAAAAGATAATGAAACAGATAAAAATGAAACTATAACCAAACCTGAAAAAACAAGCAATACAACGGAAATGGTTGTGATTTCACTGATTATAATACTTGCTGTTGGTATAGGAGTTACTACGAAATTGGGTGTATTTCAAAAAATTATAGCTATATTATTAAAGAAATAATTAAGATTGTTTTTTGATATAATTTAATATACTAATTATATACCCTATACAATAGATATTCGAAGGTAGAATTTTTAAATATCTATTGTATAGGGTATTTTTATTCTATAATACAAGTATATGGCAACTAAACAGAGCATTTTTACGTGGATATTGATTCATTATAAATCGTTTTATTGATAGTAGTGTAAGAAATATCGAATTTGTCCTATTTAGTGTTGACAATCCACAGATTTAGAGAAAACGTATTTGAAGTAATATCAAATTATACAGAAGAAAGCTACATGAAACAGTATGATGAACAGATTAATATACTGCAAAATGACATGCTAACACTAATCGAACGTAACGCAAAAATTGGAACTGTAAGCAAGGATTATGACAATGAGTATAAGTTGCTCCATAACAAGACAGAAAGCCTTAAACAAGCTAAAAACAGCCATTGTGACGAACTCAAAAAATCCAATACTTGTACTGAAAAAATACAAAAAGTGAATGATATAATATCAAACTTAAATCCACAGCTACACTCATATGATGATGACTTGGTTAAGAGACTTATAGAAAGTATAAAGGTGAAAAGAAATATGGAGATTGAAATAAGGTTTTATAGTGGAATCGTGGTGAATGAAAAGGTTAACTGTGAAGAATAAAAATTCGTTATCATATTGAAAATAACTGATAAATGTGATAAAATAAATATAATAAAAAAACATAAGAGGTGCAGAATGGAAAACAAAAACCTGTTTTGTGAAGAAAATCTACAACGTCTGCGTAAGTTCAGACTTATGGATGATGACTTTATGTCGAAATGTTTTGAAGATAATATAGAATGTACAGACCTTGTTGTAAATATAGTGTTGGACAGAAATGATTTAAAAATACAACAAGTTCGTGCGCAGCACCAAATAAAAAATTTACAGTGACGTTCGATAATTCTTGATATATATGCTGTAGATAAAGACGGAAAGCTATATAATATCGAGATTCAACGGGCAGATAAGGGCGCAAGTATGAAACGCGCAAGATACAACAGCAGTATGATTGATGCAAATATTACTTCGCCGGGTGATAACTATGAAAAACTTTCAGATACATATGTAATCTTCATAACAGAATGGGACGTTTTAGGAAAAAACCTGCCTATTTACCATATTGACCGCATTATAAGGGAAACAGGCGAATATTTTAATGATGAGGCACATATCATATATGTTAACGGTGAGTACAGAGACAACAGTTCGCTTGGCATACTTATGCAAGACTTTAACTGCACAAACCCAAATGATATGCAATACAAACAACTTGCAGAGAGAACCAGATATTTTAAAGAAGATGAGAAGGGAGTTGCTACTATGTGTAAGATGATGGAAGATATGAGAAATGATGTTGCAGAAAAAGCTGCTATACAAGAAAGAACTGATATGGCTAAAAATCTACTTGCAATAGGTAAACTGTCCTATGAAGAAATTGCTAAATGTTCTAAATTAACTGTTGAAGAAGTAAAAGAATTAGCCAAATAAAATAAATCTAAAAATAAAGCCTCCAAGATATCCCCTTGAAGGCTTTATTTTTATGACCGAACGATATTTTAAATGAAAAACAGGTTCTCCGCCAAGGCACAAGTGTACCCTAAGGACTACGTTTTTGTACGCTCTACGCACATCGTCACACTGATTTAGCATGATGAAGAAAGACTCTTGCAGGAGATGCAGGCGGCAGACGAGGAACGCAGAGCCAAGTGTCGGGCATGGCAGAAACAATGGAGAGAGAAAAAGAAAGCTGATGGAGCAGAGAGAATGATGTCAGCAATGGTTTAATGTAGGGTATAATTGTGATATAGTTTATTCAAATAAAGGAAGGGATAAATTTTAAAATTGTGGAGGTAATGATGGCAGAATTAGAGAAATTTATAAAAGAGATGAAAGAAAAATATGGAGATTCCGTTATCGTGAAAAAGGAATTTGCAGTAAAGAAATATTTGAGCAAATACCAGCACCGCTAAAAGAACTCTACTCAAGCTATGAAAGGTTAGAGTTTCCTTTTGGTAGAATTGATTCAGCGACAATAGCATTAGAAAACTCAAGGAGTACAGAACCATTTAATAGTGAAAGTTGGTTTTGCTTTTGATTTAATGGATATTTTTCTTTATAATGAGGGACTTTGGATTATACCATGGGATCACGAGGCAGATTGTGAAATAGAATGTGTCTACACATCTCTTGTGGAATTTTTAAGAGATATGGAAGAAGATAATAAAGAACATTAAAGTTCACCAAAATAAACAAACCATTTAAAACTCAAAGGGCGCACTTCGATAATTTCCTGTCGAGAGTATCGTGCCTCCTGTGTAGCTGAAAGAACAGAGCAAGCTGTCTGTCATTTCGTCGCTTCGTTTAGGCAAAGGAGACTACTATACGATCACCTATGTTAGCTATTATAATAAATGAGCTATATTTATTATAAACATTGCTGTATGCGAAAGATTTTGAATTTAGCCAATTAGAAATTGAGGATTTAATTATGATTACAATCAAAGAAGTTTATCAGATAGTTGATAAATTATCTGATGAAAATTCGTCTATATCAACCAATTATTTAATTGAGATTATATTTGTCAAGGGTAATTTCTGTGGAAAAATACGTATTTCTTAATAATATCTTTTTTAGGAGAAGAAATAATAGCTTGTACTTTCTTGATAAATCATGCATTGCTCCCTATAATAACAATGAAACCGTCATTTATCTATCAGTAGAAAAAGGGGTGTGAGATATTATGTCTTTAGCAGGGAAAAATAGAGCCAATTTCAAAGGTGCAACTTTCTCGAACTGTTATATTGTTGGGGTCATCTGGAAAAGTGCGTACAATTTTCCAGATGATTTAAGCGGAAATGTCGTTTTATCTACCATACCTCCGCAAGACACCATCAGCAAAGAATTAAGTGCTGTAATTGAATCGTTGCGTGAAAATGATTATATTAGATGCTCCCATACACTTCATCTAAAAAAATGGTAAAATCAACACCATAACGATCATGATACTGAACGAGATATATTCAAACGACCAACTGGTTCAACTACTTCCATTACTTCCGAAGATTGTAACCACCCAGTTTTATACCGTCAGCTATCTGAAAGCATTCTTGAAAAAAGCCGAAAAAGAGGCTATACTATAAACAGAGCTGTTGACAAATAGGTAAAAAAACAATCAGACGAGTTATCCAAAAGTTTAGCTTGTCTGATTTTAATATTTATTAAATATATTTGAGTGTAAACGAATGATTTTTGTAGGTTACACCTGTCTTTTAAGTATTTTATCAATCTTTTTAAATTTAAAGCGCATGCTGATAAGAAACAATGCTCAGTTACATTTGCATTGCCCCGTTTGAAAGTCTTTGCTAAATTGTGATTTGCTTTCTGATGTGAAAAGTTTCCTTCACACCATATTTTTCGTAATCGCATTAACTCATAATATCTTGGTGTTCCAACATTTAGATTTTGTTTTTCAGAATATTTGTAATTAATACTTTTGAGCAGAACTTTTTGTTCTTGCTTTGTACAGTCTTTATGTAAAGTACAATTTCCACAAATTCTTTTTGAGCAAACATATTTTATATTTCCACGACCAAGTTTGTAACCTCCCACTAAAAGTTTTTCACCATTCGGACAGATAAAACAATCTTCTCGCTCTATATATTTAAAATCATTTACAGTAAATTTGATATCATCATATTTTCCAGGATTTCTGATTGGAATATATGTTTTGATATTTCGTTTGTACATTTCACTATGTATTTCACTGCTGTAATATCCACCGTCAGCGCATATCTCTTTTGTATCAAATTTAAATTTTGCTATTTGATACAAAATGCGTTCTGTATGTGGTGTCTTATCTGAAACGTTAGCCGAAGTAACGAATACATCAGTTATTATTCCGCTGTTGCCATCACAGGTTTGATGATTCAGATAATGAAATCCTGTTGGTTTTCCCGGACGGCTTAATATTCCACTGTCAGGATCGGTAATACTTTTGGTTACTTTTTTCATTTTGAAACTTCTAACCTTTTTGGGTTTTATTAATCCGTTATGTATTGCTTCTTCATCAAGTCTTTGAATATACTTACTTGGTTTATCAAGAGCTTCAATTACTTCTCTCAAATCATTTTGTGCATTTGCTCTTATGTGAGTTGAATCCGTACATAAAACCGAATCTGTTACCAGCCCCACATCAATACACTTACGAACTATCTCGTCAAATATTTCTTCAAAAAGATTTGTTCCTTTAAATTTTCTTCTGCGAAGCTGTGACAGAGTAGAATGGTCCGGGACAGGCTCATCTAAATCAATGCCCAAAAACCATCTATATGCAATATTTACTTTTATTTCCTGCTCAAGTTTTCTTTCTGAATTTATACCATAAAGATATCCGATGAGGAGCATTTTAATTATCATAACCGGATCTATTGACCGTCTGCCAATTTTTGAGTATAGATGGTCTACTTTATCGTATATGAAATCAAAGCTTACCAATCTGTCTAAATCTCTTAGAAAATGATCTTGTGGCATTAGCTCTTCTATATTTACAAATTCAATCTTTTGCTGCTTATGAATATCATTATTAAACATTGATACATTTCTTCCTTTTCTTTTTTATCTATTTAATTATACCATATTCATTAATTCTCAGCTATATTTTTATTTGTCAACAGCACTGTTTCGTTACGCACCTAAACAGTGATATTTTAAATTTAACCAAAGTTAATTTTGAAATGAAAAATAAGAACTGTGAGATGACTCCCTAAACGAGGGAGTCATAAAAATGATAATACATATCACAAAATTTATATCAAAATAAAAACTCTAAAACTGAGGTGGTAAAAATGATTAAAAATAAATAATATTCAAATATCAAATTAGGGAGGTGATAAAATGATTTAATAAAACTATAAATACTTTAAAAAGTGAAAGTCTGTTTGC
>JAHHTR010000136.1 GCA_020024515.1 Angelakisella sp. | reverse complement strand
CTGTGCTTGAACAATATCTCGCAAAAATGGGCTTTTTAAGGGACGACTAAGTAAATGTATCATCCGAAAATGGCTATCGTCATTGGTAAAGAAGGGCCGGATGCGTTTACGTTGGATAATACTGATAATGTGTCCTCTGACTTGTGCGATGGGGTATCTTTCTGAAGTGAAGATTATCTTCGCTGAGCAGAAATACGATATTATGGAAGAACTCCTTGAAATCCGTAAGGACATGAGTATGAAAAGGACTTCTCGCAATGAAGAGGATAGATAGACTGAGTGTGAGGTACAATTACAGGAAAGTTGGGGGACTCTGGCTCCCGATAACAAGCTATGTGCTTTTTAGTATGATTGCCAGTGGTTGGTAGACGGATTTTATATTTTTCCTATCACATCATCATTTTGTGCAGATACTATTTCTTAATTCCGAGATATTTGACAGCCTATGCCGTGGTTAAAAGTTCATTAGTCACAATTTTTAGTGAATACTATTTTAATGTTTACAAACACTTCGAAAACATGACTATTCTTCGCAAGCGCTTGGATTCTTTAGGTTTCATTGCAAAATTATGACTGTCTGAAAAATGGTACAATGTGGACGCAATGGATTGCATCTTAATCTGATGTGTCACAGCATGGATTTTGTTTCAAAAATGGCATTTTCACTACCTATGCAAAGAAGTGCAATTTTCGATAGAACCAACCATCGAGACCCTTATATTAGTAAATAAAACGCAATAAAACTGCGCATATTATGCCGATTTCTGAGAAAATTGCACAGAAATGAATGATTTGTGATATAATTATATATATTTGCAGATACAAATAAGGAAATCCGAATATGCTTTTAGAATTTACAATTAAAAATTATCTTTCATTTGCCAACGAAGTCTGCTTCAGTATGGTTGCGGCGAATACGGTGAAGGAAAATGAGAATGACGGTGATTCTTTACAAAATGTCTGGAAGAGTGAAGATGGGAAACAGAGATTATTAAAGGCTGCAGCTATATATGGCCCGAACGGTTCTGGAAAAAGTTCCCTGATAATAGGCATGGCAGATTACCGTACAATGATACTTTCTTCATTTAAAGATGAAGACGTGGTAAGAGGAATCAGCCGGAAGTTTTTTAGATTCTCATCGGAAAGCTGTAAGGAACCAGTGTCGATGCAGATGATATTCATGATAAACCAAATCCGTTACAGACTGGGATTCCAGCTGCATGAAGGTAAGGTTGTCACCGAATGGCTGTATATGATAGCTCCGGACAGTATGCGAGAAAGCTATTGCTATAAACGTATAGGGGATAAAATCACCATAAATACAAGGACATTCAAGGGAGCCTCAGGACTGCCTCAGAAAACACGTGACGATTCCTTGTTTATCTCAACGTGTGCACAATACAATGTCTCTATAAGTCAGGAAATAAAGAATTGGTTCAATGAAAGTTTCAATATTCTGTCGGGACTGGATGACACGCTGCATTACACGGCCGGAGTCTTTATGAGTGATGAAAATATACGCAAAAATATCTTGTCCATAATGAATATTGTGGATAATAATATAAAATCCATTGATGTAACGGACACTCCTGTTGATTCTTCCGTTGTTCCTACAGGTCAAATCTCTGTATTGACGGAAATCTTAAATAAGATAAAGACAAAAGACAACAATGCGGAGTTGAGAAAAATTGAAGTTTCCACTCTCCATGATGTGTATGCTGATGAAGAGATTACTGGCAAGGCGAAATTGTTATTGGGGGATGAATCTTTAGGAACCATTCGTTTGTTCTCTCTGTTGGGCCCATGGTTTGACACTTTGAAGAAAGGCGGAACTATCATCATCGACGAATTTGGAGCCAGCCTGCACACGCAGCTGTCTATTGAACTGTTGAAGCTCTTTTATAATCTGTACAATCCACATTGTGCACAACTTATTTTTTCAACGCATGATACTAACATATTAAGGAAGGAACTGCTGAGAAGAGACCAGGTATGGTTTACCGAAAAAGACAGTCATGGCGTTTCTGATTTATATTCCCTGGTAGAATATAAGATTAATCAGGCTACAAGCGTACGTAATGATGCGTCCTTTGGAAAAGATTATCTGACAGGCAGATATGGAGCAATTCCATATTTTGGAAACATCGAGAAATTTATTCGTGATTATGGCAAGGAAGAATAGGAAAACGATGAGTACATTCGACAATGTGTTCGTCAGTCAAAATAGTAATCCGAAGCGGTTGACTAATATCCGTGATGAAAGAGATGTTCCTGAGGATAAAATTTTTATGAATATCAATTTCAAAGATGTAGACATGAACCAATGTCCTCCAGGACAGGATTACTCAGACTGGGAAGACTTGAAGCTGTTGTCCAATCTGATGAAGAAGTTTGAAAGCATCTGTCAGACTACACGAATGGAAGCGGTTGCACAAAAATATATAAAGGTGTATGGTAAATTCCCATCTAACAGTCATTTTAAATGTCCCGATTATATTAAGGGCGACGTGGAATGGGCAACCATTCAAAAAATTGGCGGACAGAAGGTCAGAGTTGCAGGCTATCTGATAAAAAATGTGTTTTATCCTGTCTTCCTTGATAAGGATCACCTGTTCTATCCATCCACAAAAAAACATACTTGATAGTCCTCATAAACACAGAAACTATATAATTGAAATTGTATAGGATACTAACCAAAGGAAATTACTGATAATGAAAAAAATATTAATCCTTCTATTCTCTGTAGATGATATTTTGTGGTGAAGGTGCGCTTAAACACTATAAATGGTTATAATTGATAGGTGTTGATAAAAAATAGCCTTGTTTTTCGTAAATGTGAAATGTGTGGTGATAAAACGTCAAGGAATACATACTATGTATTTAGACTTCTTACTAACTTAGTATCACTTTAATTTAACTTGTTATGGAAAATGTTAGATGTCATTTCAATAAATAGATAGTTATAACAATTTAATGATAAAATTATTTTTGTATGTTGTATTTTGATGAGTCTGGATATACTGGACCTGATTTGATAAATAGTAAACAACCATATTTTTCATTGGCTTCTATTAGGATGACAGATGAAGAAATTGCTCAAATAAAAAAAGATGTTGGTTATTGTGAATGGGGAAAAGAACTTCATTTCAAAAGTATGTATAAAAGTTATCAAGGTCAGATAATGCTGGATAAGATATTTAATCACCCTCTGATGGACAATTATCATGTTCTTCCTTCGTTTGCGGACAAACGATATTGTATCTATGCCAATATAGTGAATATTTTAGTAGAAACAATGTACCACATCAATGGTATAAATCTATATGAAGGAGCAAAGAATCTGATTTTGGCTAATGGCTTGTATTGTTTTGCTATATTGCATCCTAATAAGGATTTGGTGGCAGAATTTGAGAATAATTTTGTTGGTATGATTAGGAACCCGTCAGCAGAATCCGTTGCGAACTTTTATAGGACCACAGACAAGTTGAGATATGATATTGATACAAGAGAAGAATTCTTCGAGATGTTGTCAGAGATACCTCTGACAATGATATATATTAAAAATGCCCTAAGCAATAAAAAATTCTATATTGATTTAACAATACCATTGTTCTCCGAATCAATTCAAGAATGGTATAAAAGGACTAAGGAAAAAGAGAATGTTCTTTTTGATTCCTCGGAACCTTTCTTTGCAAACATAGAGTTTATGGAAAGTCTAAGAGATATGGAAGTACCAGAAACTGTTGTTGGCTATGGTAAAGGGAAGCACGTATATCCTCTGCCTGTCAGCAAGATGAAAATTGCAAAGTCTCATGAAGAGTTCGGAATACAGTTAGCAGATGTGTTTGCAAGTGCATTATGCTTTGCTCTTACACCACGAAATGATAAGTTCGTGAAGTATCAAAATAAGATAAAGTCGCTGCCAATATTCCAGACTATTAAGATTAATATAGCACCTGCTACAAATGATTTTATTGAAGAAAGAATGAAGGAAACTGCAGAGATTGATCCTTTGGATTTTCTATGCGAACATAGCGATTGTATAAATATAAACAAAAGCCCAAATATTTAATCATGGATTATACTGAGGTTAGTAATAGCATCAGAATGATGATGAAAGCTCAAGGCATAGATGAGATGTATATTGATAAAGAGGAAACTTTATACTACGATGAATCAGGTAACATAAAACACTTGATTGTTAAAGATGGCAAACTCAATGCAGATTCAGATACTGTATTTGTGTTGGGTGGTGTTCAGGCAGATAATATTATTTCTTTGGAAGAGTTGAAAACGGCATTAGGTAAAAACATCGAAAAAGAAATAAAATCAACAAAGGATTTAAAAGGAATTTTTATAGAAATATTGCGCAAGGACAATTTTAGAAAAATACTCCAAATAATTCAAAACAAAGGATGGCATATTCATTTTTGTATTGTGCAGGTTTTCTATTATGGATTTGTGGATATTATTGATTCAATATGTGGACTAAAGTTTGATCCATTTGCATTCAAGGCCGAACTATACAAAGTCTTGAAAAGGAATCCAAATACAACAATCTCAATATTCAAAAAATATAAGTATCCAAATGTTGGAACAAAGCACATTAAGGATTTCTTGTCAGAACTTATAATCCTCATTGATGGTGTCATTGCTGAAGACGCGAAAAAATACCGTTTAAATCCGTTGCTATTTTCTCTCAAAAGTCATCTAGAGAAGGCTAAAGAACAGAAAGAATTGATTTTTATTCAGAATGAAACTACTCATGAATGGGTCGGAAATTTTGTGCAATTTTATAGGCAACAAATTCTTAGCTTCCCAAAGAAAACCTTGGTGTTTGATGAAGAAAAGCAGGTTATGAGTCAGATTGCAGATGACGATATTATTATTGATGGTAAAGTTCCTGATAATTATAGTTTTAAGGAGTCTGGATCAGATGCAATGATACAAGTTTGTGATTATGTAGTTTCTATTTTACGTAAATATATGATTTTCCTTGATAGATTGGAACCAGAGGTTGATGCTGATATTCAAAATTTTGATGAAAATCAAATGAATAATTACAAACTCTTAAATAGAATACTTGCTGATTCTCTGAACTATAATCCATTGTTTGTGCATTTCGTTGCTTGTCAGCATACAGTTGCCCAATATTATAAGTATATACAAAAGTATGGCGGTTCTAGAGCGAATGAGTGACTTTATGATATATTAATATATCAGCTCAACAAAGCCCCGTTTCTGGCACTGAAAAATCTGAAATGGCATCAATGTATAGCAATTGGCACTAAAGCAGAGCAATTGGCACTAAAGCAGAGCAATTGGCACCAAATAATATTGAAAATGGCACTAAAGACGAATTAGACAATGATGAACTGGCTATTTACAATCAGTCCTATTTTACAACAGTAATTAGGTTTTCCCTTTTAATATTGTAGTCCTTTTGTATTGTAGAAAATTGCATAGGGGCCATTGCTTTTATAGTTATACATCAGTGATGTTATCATATATCCTCCGTCAGCAATTATTGGGTTTTCCGTTAGCAAATAAATGTCATAAAGATGCAGTAGAGAGGCTATAAAT
>JAHHTR010000135.1 GCA_020024515.1 Angelakisella sp. | reverse complement strand
ATGTTAGTTTGTGTTGATATTAATGTTAAAAAATAAGTCGTATTTTATGGTATAAAATAAGCAATATTAACTTATTAAACAAAGTTTTTAACAAGGAATATACTACTAACATATTTTTGTTAATTTATAATTGTTTAAAATATTATATTATTTTACAAAAAACAACATAATCAAAGGTAATTTTATGTGTAAATAAGATTAAATTTTACAGTATTTTTACTAAAAATATTACAACAATATTGTATATATATTGCTATGAAATTTTAAGTAACGAAAAAATGACTATATACGTATAATAAAGTAAAGCATAATATAAAAAACATAAAAGGAGATATTTTTATGAGAAGGTTTAAGAGACAGAATAATTGTTGTGGTTTGTTCTTTATAATAGCTGTGATATGTTTTGTATTGTTCCTAGCTACTTTCTGCTCCTTTCGTACTGTATTTTTATTATTAAGTATATGTTTTTTATTTATGGGTATTCTTTGTTTTAAATGTTAATTAATTTTTTGAGAGGAGAATATTTATATGAAGGTTGTAGTTCTTAGAAGTCCTCGATTTATTTCAGGTTTTTTGCGAATGGTTTTTAAAATTAAAAAGAATGATACATAAATAAAAAGGGCGGTTAGTGTAGCCGTCCTTTTTTGTATAATATATTGTATAATGTGAATAAAAACATATTGTCAAAACAGATATAAAAATTCTCCCTTTTTGGTGGAATAATAGTAATTTTTTTAAAAGAAACAATATTTACAAAAAAATTAATATTTTTTGTTTGCATTGTACTTTTTAGTATGATACAATAGCGACTGGCAATAAAATTTGTCAGTTGTATTATGTCAATATAAAATAAACAAGACATATAAAAATACAGTAACGAAGCAAAATATTTAGCTTCGTTTTTTTAATCGGTGAAAGTATAAGCTCGCAATAATTTTTATTGTATAATATAAGTATAGAATAAAAATTTGTGTATGTATTTTGTTTTTGTGATAAAACAAAACAGTGTGGACAGTATAATGTAAGACTTTGTTATTCTTAATATTTATTTATAAGAGAACAGTATTTCTGCGAGCTTGAATGTATTTAAAAAATACAAATAAACAGAAAATAAAAAGCTGTATAACAACAAAAATATTAAGTGGAAGAAAAGGAAAATCAATGAACAAAGAAAATAATATTGAAAACACACAACAGGAAGAACAACAAGAAATGAATAGAGTAAGATTTAAGGATCTTCCTATTTGTTCGGAAATTATGTCGGCACTTGACGAAAGAGGTTTTGAATATGCAACTGAAATTCAAGCAAAATCTTTGCCGGTAATCAGTGAAGGGAAAGATATAATAGGAAAGAGCCAAACAGGAACAGGTAAGACAATAGCTTTTGGTATACCTGCACTGCAAATGATAGACAGAGAATTAAGTAAGGCACAAGTTATAATTTTGTGTCCGACGAGGGAACTGGCAATGCAAGCAGGTGATGAACTACGCAAAGTTGCAAAAAAACTAAAAGGTGTAAAAATTGCTGAGGTTTACGGTGGCGCTCCTATGGAAAGACAAATATTTGACCTAAAACGAGCAAATATAGTTGTGGGTACTCCGGGACGAGTAATGGACCATTTGCGTAGAAGAACACTTAAAATGGATAATATAAAAATGGTTGTTCTTGATGAAGCTGATGAGATGCTATCAATGGGCTTTTGTGAAGATATAGAAACAATTTTATCTGCAATAGAACAAGAACACCAAACAGTACTTTTTTCTGCAACAATGCCAAAGCCGATAATGGAAATTACACGTAAATTCCAAAAAGACCCTGTGCTCGTATCTGTTGCAAACAAGGTTACAGTACAAAAAATCAAACAATTTGCATATCGTGTGCCAAAGGGTAGCAAGACAGATGCTCTTATACTCTTACTGCAATACTATAACCCTACACGTTGTCTTGTATTTACAAATACAAAACTTATGACAGACGAAATAGCTGAAAAGCTAAATGAACTTAATTTTGAATCTGCCGGTATTCATGGAGATTTAAAACAATCACAACGTACACGTGTAATGGGTGACTATAAAAAAGGTAAGACGCAGATACTTGTTGCAACAGATGTTGCCGCAAGAGGTATTGATGTAAAAGATATAGACCTTGTAATAAACTATGATATTCCGCAAAACAGCGAATACTATGTGCACCGTATAGGAAGAACAGGAAGAGCGGGCAGAGAGGGTACAGCTATTACTCTATGCTGCTATGGTAGACAGACAGATGACTTTTTCAGAATGGCACGTTCCGTTGATGCAAATGTGGAACTTTCATCACTACCTAAACAAAAAGATGTATTAAAGACAATTAATGAGAAAAACAAAAAGATAATACTTGAAAAACTTAATGAGGGTATATTTGATTACGAAAAAATAGTGAAAAATCTTGTTGATATAGGCATATCTGCCGAAAATATAGCGGCGGCTGCACTTCAACTTGCTTTTGGAAATCCTCCGGAAATAACAGAGATAGAAGAACCAAAGAATGCAAAAGATAATTATCACCGTACATCACGCGGTCAAAAGAAAAATTATGAAAATGGTGATAATATAACACGTATTCGTATAAATGTTGGCAGACAACACAAAGTAGCCGCAAATCACCTAGTGGGTGCTATTACAGAAAGCACAGGTATGTCAGGCAAAGAAATAGGTAAAATAGATGTTTATCGTGAGTATTCACTTGTATCACTACCAAAAGAAAGAGTACACGATACAGCAGAAATACTTGATGGTACAAAAATTAACGGTGTAAAGGTAAATGTAAAACCATACAGTGACGAGCCACCAAAAAATAAAGATAAGAACAAAGATAAATACAAAGATGGCAGAGCAAGAAAAGGCAGAGAACACAAAGGTTTAGGTAGAAATAAAAAATCAAAATAAAGTTTAAATTAAAATAAGTATATTTATAAATTAAAAGAGGTGTAAAGAGTATGCAAGAAATGTTGGGTTTAATGCGAAAGGCTATAACAGATTATAAAATGATAGAAGATGGAGACAGAGTACTTGTAGGAGTATCGGGTGGCAAGGATTCTGTTATAATGCTTGTCGGACTTGCTCGTTTGCGTGAGTTTATGGGTGTAGATTTTTCTATTGTCGGTGTAACATTGGATTCATCGGTTGACGGAACAGAGGGGGATTACAGTGAGATAGAGAAACTTGCCGAGCAATATAATTTTGAGTATTATGTAAAACATACAGACATAGCGGAAATAGTATTTAATATAAGAAAAGAGAGTAATCCTTGTTCCCTTTGTGCCAGAATGCGTCGTGGTGCATTGCATGATTGCGCAAAGGAGTATAATTGCAATAAGGTGGCACTGGGTCACCATGCCGATGATGCTATGCAAACATTAATAATGAACCTGTTTAATGAGGGCAGAGTAGGTTGTTTTTCACCTGTGACATATTTGAGTAGAAAAGATGTTACTGTGATAAGGCCTCTTATATATGCGTCAGAACGTAAAATTAAACACGCAATATATAAAAATAATTTTCCGGTAGTAAAGAGTAAATGTCCTGTGGATAAAATAACCAATCGTGAAAAAACAAAAGAATGGTTAAATGAACTTGAAAAAGAAATGCCGGGGGTAAAAAAGAGAATATACGGTGCATTAAAGAATTCACATGTCAGTGGTTGGTAAAAGCTCTTTATAGTCTTTATTTAAACAAAATAGAAAAAAATACGCAAATTATTAAATAATATTTAAATAATGCAACTAAAATTATTTACTTTGTTGTAACATATTTAATTATAAAAAGGGTATAATATACTTGTACTTGATAAACAAGATATTTTAAGTACGATTACTACCCTCCTCAAAAAAACACACACCCAAAAAGAGACTTATTGTTATATAAACAGTAAGTCTCTTTTTGTATATACTTATATATTATCGTACACTACTTGTACCTTTTTCGTGTAAATATGTAGCCTCTAAATCGGAAAGATGAAGTTTAACGGCAAGTGGATATTTATCATAAGCTTGACTTATTGCAAATGAACCACCACGAACAGCCTCATCAAATCCGCCCATGTGCCAACGAATAGCAACTGCCTCGGAAGTTTTTAGTCGAATAAATCTTTCAATCAAAAATACACTTTTTTCGCCATGTCCATAAGGAAAAACATCGTCAATTTGAAAAACTTCTTTTTTCTCCCATGCACCTGTTGTTTCGTTTTTTACATTACGAAAGCTCTTTTTATAGAATTGTGCCTTGCATAAATCGTGTAAAAGTGTAGCAATAGTTACACTTTCAAGAGTGTCTTTACCTTCTTCATAATGTTTATCCATAAATACATTATATACATTTAAGCTGTGCATAAGTAATCCGCCTTCGCAGGCACAATGAAATTTTGTGCTGGCAGGAGCTGTAAAAAAATCAGTACCTATTAACCAGTCCAATAATTCGTTTTTGCCGTCTCGTGTAACGTTACTGCTGAAAATATCAATGAACTTTTGTTTAAGTTCACCTAACTCTGATTCTGTCATAAAATAACCTCCTTAAATACTTCTTATTTACTATATATTATATCATATTAATATGTAGAATACTAACGTTTAATGTTAATATCCATTTTTCCTGTTGAATAAATTTTATTCATTTCATCGGAAAAATCTCCGTTATTTCGGGTAATTAAAGGTGCTTCCACTTGCAAAAACGGTTTTCGTTGTTTTTTTCCTTCAATAAGTACAAGCCATGGGGCAGTGTCTATACGTTTTTGAACCAGTCTCATTCTTTTGGGTTCTATATTATAGTTACGCATTGTTAAAAAAATATCCGCTATTCTTTCGGGACGCTGACAAATACATAGACTACCACTCGGTTTTAATAACTTAGAAGAAACTCTACATATATCATCAAGAGTACAAGATCCTTCATGACGAGCAATGTTCCTTTTTTCATTATCGCATGGGATACCTGCACCTTCTATTTTATATGGAGGGTTACATGTAATAATATCAACACTTCCGTTCTGTATTTTCCCCTGTAAATTATTTAAGTCTTCATTAATAGGAAAAAATACATCATTCAAATTGTTCTTTTCTTGTGTAAGCGCCATTTGATTATATGCAAGTTCTTGAATTTCAACTGCATAGGTTGTTTTTGGATTTATATTATGTGCATACCATAAGAAAGGAATAATGCCACAGCCTGAACATAAATCACAACAGATATAATACTTTTTTACATTTGCAAAAGCAGATAACAGTATAGCATCTGTAACAGGACGATGTTCCTTTGATGTAGCAATAGCGAAATTATTATTTAATGTGTCAAATACAATGTTATTCATTATAAAAACTCTCCATTATTTATTCAATATTAAAATTATACAGAATAAAAAATAAAAATACAATAAAAATCAATATATTTTTTAGTGGAGACAATTATATAGATGATAAAAAATTAAAAAATAAAGTAAGTAAAAATTTGATTTCTTTCATCGGTTTAAAAAAAAACAAGAAAAAAATCAAAAAATCTTTCAAGCCATAAAGAGGCTCTGTAAAGGGATTTCCATAGAATTTGAGAAAGGGAAACAAATTTTTTTCAAAAAAAGACAAAAAAATTGAAAAAAAGTATTGACAAACAAAAAGAAGTGTGTTATTATAACTAAGCTGTCTCGTG
>JAHHTR010000134.1 GCA_020024515.1 Angelakisella sp. | reverse complement strand
TTCCTCACCTGTCAAATGAAACCCCAATTTTTCATTATACGCTTAATTTATTATATTTAACAAATAAAACCAACATATTTTGTTAAATATATATATCAAATAACATCCCATTGACAAATTACATAAATCTGTTAATGGGATGTTATCAATTCTTTATAGTATATTTATAAGATTAATTAGATTAAATTACATTATACTCTTTTAGTAGTTTTTCTATTTCTGTGCCTGATATTTTTTTCAAAGCTTCTTTTAGTACTATTTTCTCTTTAAAGCCCAAATTCATATTTGTAACTTTTGCGCCATCACGCAATTTTACACTGGCATCTAACAAACAACGCACATCGTAAATACTGCCCCATACCTCCGGCACGCCACGATCTACATCAAGCAGTGTATAAACAGCCTCCATACCTGTACGCATAGAATATTCTGTTGTAAATATTGTATCACGTGGTGTTTCGGCAAATTGGCCAATAAACGCAAAGTTTACTGCGCCATTTGGAACAACATCTGGTCTGTCCCCTGCCGCGCGTGGCATAAAGAAAGCTGTAATATATGGCATCATACAAGGAATTGTATTTGCGCTGTTTGTTGCCATATCCTCAATTTCATTTTCAGGAACACCCAAATGATACAGCCATTCCATACATATTTCTTTACCTGTGCATTCACGCATTGGTTTTTTGATATAGTTGCCGGGTACATCTGTAAACAATCCGTAAATCCAACCTACAAGCTGTCCTTTTGGTTGACTGTGGAATTGTGGTTGACGGTTAAATGTCCAGCTTAACAGCCAATTGGAATCTTTTACCGTAACAATACCACCTGTGACAACTTTACCGCTAAACGGATCTCTTTGGCATATTTTTTGTACATATGGCGGAATACAACTGTCAAGAGTCGTAACAGTAGCGCTCATCCAATTTGTCTTTTCCGGATCTGAGCAGAAGTTTTCGGGGTGACCGAAAGATGGATCTTGCGCAGCTATGCGTTTCCACATATCCCAACCGCCACCTGCTTTCAATTCAGGTGAATATGAAGCAACTGTATCTTGCGAACCCAATGTTGAGTTTTCTACACAACCACCCAACGTGATAAATACCAAATCATCTTCTATTAAATCAATATTATTTTCACCGTTTTCTGTCAAAAGAGCTATGCTGCGAGCAACTTTTTTGTTTCCTTGAATATCAAATTTAACATCTACTACCTTTGTATTGTAATGGAACTGTACATCGGCTTTCTCCAAGTATTTTACCATAGGAAGTATCATTGATTCGTATTGATTGTATTTTGTAAAACGAAGTGCTTTAAAGTCAGGCAAACCGCCAATATGGTGAATATAGCGGTGAATATAGCGTTTCATTTCAAGAGCACTATGCCAATTTTCAAAAGCAAACATTGTACGCCAATATAACCAGAAATTTGAATTTAACACATCATCGTCAAAGAAGTCTGTTATAGGTCTGTCATACAAGTCCTCATCGGCTGTGAAGAATAGCTTTGTAATTTGCATAGCTGCCTTATCAGAAAGACCGAATTTACCATCTGTATGTGCACTTTCACCTCTGTTTTGAGTAGCTCTCATGAGTGAATAGTTAGGATCTTTTTTATTTAACCAGTAGTATTCGTCAAGTACGCTTACTCCCTCTGTCTCGATAGACGGAATTGATCGGAACAAATCCCACATTACTTCAAAGTGGTTATCCATTTCTCTACCACCACGCATTACATAGCCAAGTCCGGGGAATTCCCAACCGTCACAAGCACCGCCTGGGATTGCTTCTTTTTCAAAAATATGAATACGTTTACCGTCCATTTGACCATCTCTTATTAAATAGCAAGCAGCTGTAAGAGCGGCTAAACCTGTTCCTATAATATAAGCAGATTTTTTATCTACATCTTTTGGTTTTTGTGGACGAGCAAATGCCTCATAGTTACCACTTGAATAGTACATATTAAGTACCTCCTTGTTTATTTGATAAATATAGTATAGACAAAGTTTATATATTTTAAAATAGACAGAAAAGAAATAATGATAATTTTCTAGTCATATTAACATCAATGTATAATTTTTTTGTATTTTACACATCTTTTTATAATTTATTTTGGTTGAACTTATTAGTCTATTATGATAAACTTAATAATTATAAATCTATAAATATATCAAGCTTAACGGAGGACAGTGTGAATTATAATTTGACATCAGGAAAAATCGGAAAATCATTAATTATTTTTAGCTTACCGATGATACTGGGTAACCTTATTCAGCAACTTTATAATATAACTGATACATTGATTGTCGGAAAAGGAATAGGACCTGTCGCTCTCTCGGCTGTTGCTTCTTCCTATGCTCTGATGGTACTTTTAACATCTATTGTTTTGGGACTTTGTATGGGCAGCTCCGTTGTTTTTTCGCAACTTTACGGAGCAGAAAAATATAAGGTAGCAAAATAGCACTGAAAATATCTGCTGTATTTTGTATAATTTCGTCTCTTATTGTTGTTCTGTTTGCACGACAATTTATGCTTTTATTTATTAAACCCGAAGAAACAGCAATAATAGATATTGGAATAGAATATCTGCACATAGTTGGTGCAACATATATCGGAATAGGCATACTGTTTTTATTATACGGACTGTATCGAGGACTTGCAAAATCACAAATGTCTATTATCTTAACTATTATTTCTCTTGGCTCACGTGTTGCTCTTGCCTATATGTTATCTTCTGTTTTTGCAATCAGAATTATAGGCATTTGGTATGCTGTGCCGATAGGCTGGGCTCTCGCCGATATTTTTGGAATATGGCACTTTATAAAGTATGAATATAACAAATTAAACTAATATATACTAAGGAGATAACTATGAATATAAATTTTGATAACAATTTTCGAGGGGCTATATGTATTATGCAGGATAATACTGTACTATATGAAAAGTCCTTAGGATTCAGAGATCTTGCAAACGAAATTCCAAATAATATAGATACAAAATTTGCAAGTGCATCAGCAGGAAAAGTATTTGTAGCTGTTGCTATATTGCAGCTTATAAATAATAATAAAATAAGTTTCAATTCTACATTAAAAGATATTCTTGATATTGACTTACATAGTATTGATCCCAATATAACAATAAAGCAACTATTAAATCATACATCAGGTGTTCCGGATTATTTCGATGAAAGTATTATGACTGAATACGAAGATTTATGGATTAACTTCCCTAACTATAAAATTCGACATAATTCAGACTTATTGCCTTTATTTATAGATAAGCCGATGATGTATCCAAAAGGAACAAAGTTTCAATATAACAACACAGGTTATGTAATACTTGCAATGATTATAGAAAAAATAACAAAAATGTATTTTGATGATTATATTCAAAAAAATATTTTTAATATTTGCGATATGCAGTCAACAGGATATTATGAACTGGATAAATTGCCACCAAACTGTGCAAATAATTATATATATTGTTCTGATACCAATACCTATCGCACCAATATATACAGTGTTGATGCAAAGGGAACAGGTGCAGGAGGCGTATTTATTACAGTAAAAGATATTATGAGTTTTTGGAATAATCTACTGAACGAAAAACTTCTACCCAAAGAAATGGTCTCTGTAATGCTAAGTAAACAAAATGATAATATTACTGATAACAAAAATGGTTATTATGGTTATGGTGTTTGGATTAAAGAAAACCCCAATAGTCAAGATTTTCCATATTTTCAAGGTTGCGACCCAGGTGTCAGCTTTATTTCGGAATATAATCCAAATAAAAACATTATCTCTGTACTTGTAAGTAATTATGGTGATAATGTATGGAAAGAATTACAGACAATTAGAGAAATACTTTATTAAATACATTTTATATCACAATTATAACATCATATTGACAATCCTGTCTAATAATATTAGACAGGAGGTTAAGATATGGAAAAATATAAATTAGGCGATATGGAGCAAAAATTTGCAGATATTATATTGGCAAATAAGCCTGTAAGTTCTCACATACTTACAGAAATATGTGAAAAAGAATTTGAATGGAAACGTACCACAACATACACAATGCTGAAAAGGCTTTGTGACAGAAACATTTTTGTAAATAATAATGGAACAGTTACATCTCTTATGAGTAAAGAAGATTTTGGAGTAGCACAGGGCGAGGAGTTTTTAGATAATGCTTTTAATGGCTCATTACCACAATTTTTTGCAGCTTTTACCAGACGAAAAAAATTGAGTGCAAATGAAATTCAAAAAATGTTTAGTTGATTCAGTGTTAAACAAAGACAATATTTATATTTCAAATAATATTAATACTGCCTTTGTAATGCGCACTATAAAACCGAAAATCTATCTACCAAGTAATTTGAATGACGAAGAAAGAGAATATATTTTACCTCACGAACAGACACATATCAAAAGATTTGACCATTTTATAAAGATTATAGGTTTTGTCGCACTATGTTTACATTGGTTCAATCCACTTGTTTGGCTTGCTTTTTTTGTAAGTGGTAAAGATATGGAAATGTCCTGTGATGAAATAGTGATAAAAAAACTTGGCAATAATGTCAAAAAAGATTATTCCAGCTCACTTTTAACTCTTGCCACCGACAGACGAATGGTGGGTGGTACACCGCTCGCCTTTGGAGAAGGAGACACAAAGAACAGAATAAAAAATGTGCTTAATTATAAAAAGCCTGCGTTTTGGACTGTCTTAATCTCACTTATAATTGTTCTCTTTATTATTATCAGACTAATGGCAAACCCCAAAAGACAACAAACAGGCTATGACGGCTTTGTTATATTTTTCAACAGTAGCTTTAAAGTTTTCTACATTAATATTTAGTTTTTGAGCCAATTCCTCAATAGAATTTGCCTCAATAAGTCTGCTTCTGTAAGCTCCGCCCTCTTTGAATGAATCATAAGCACCTCTTAATGTGCCTTGTGTATCTTCAAGGATTTTATCTGTAAATATTTCAAACATATAGCTATCCGGTTGAGCTTTAAGACCTGTATTACGAACCGCATCATCCCATACACATTCATCTAAGAATCTATTACCCTCTATATTTACAAGTATACCACCTGTATAATATGTTCCTGTTGAACCGTTTACACCTATTGTTGTTAAACCCTCATTAACCATACCCTTAGGATAAGTTTCTATCCAGTGCATAGCTTCTTCTGTTATACCTGCACCAACGTCTTACATCATTCTCAAACCATAACCATCATCTGAGCTAAGAGCAGCAGAGATTAGGTTTTTAAGGTCAGTTAAATATTTTTCAAAAAGTTGTAGAAATAGACAAAACATCACTTTTCGCTAACGTGGTGGTGTCATCAATAAAAATAATCTATATTACAAAGGGCAAATGTATTTATACAATTAATGATAGGCAATATAAAATGCACGAAAACGATATAATAATTCCACCATATTCACTTCACAGTGCCGATTGTCTATCCTCTACACTTCTTTCATGCAAAATTCATTTTAATATTGAACCCATAATTGATGAAGTACGTTTTCTATAATTTTTTAATATAAATTCTCCTACATATATAAAGAACGGAATGAATGATTACATAAAAAATTTAATCAATACCTGTATATCACGGGAAAAACTACTAAAAATGCATTACACTATCAAGTGCAAAATTTAATTATACAA
>JAHHTR010000133.1 GCA_020024515.1 Angelakisella sp. | reverse complement strand
AAGCTTTTCAGCCGTAATATATCCGCCTGTCTTTCTGATTGTTGGTAGGACTTCTGCTGTTATCCAATGTTTAAACTCTTTTGCTTTTGGCATCTTACTTCTAATAATAAGACTATACAACCCTGATTCATTGATTATGGATATATCTTGCGTACCACCAAGGGTGTCACGTTTTGCGACACCCTTATCTTCCATATCTACGTGCTTTGAAAGTGCTGATCTAGGATTGCAATATCCTAAAATTGTTGCAACATCATTGCCAATGAACCAAGGCTCATTATTAACCATTACCGTTCTTATCTCTCCAAACTCCTCGTTTTCAAAAATTTTTATTTCATTTACATTCATATAAACTTTCCTTACCTTTATTATAGACTCATATCACCGAATTTTGGTGATTTCAATTCTTGTTTTTCCTCCGGTCGTGAAATGACCTTAAAGCTGTCCTGACCGAGTATAACCCCAAGAGAAGAACCGTTTTCCCACTGCATATGGATAGTACACATATCATCAACAGCCTTTACCGTACCAACCGTACCTTTAGGAATCACTGTATATGGATCATACAGGTCATCCGTAAGTTCAAGTTTTGTTCCTTTGGAATACCTTTCCTTAATTGCTTTGATTTGTTCCTTTGACGGAAATTCTCTCATTGGTACATACCTCCCATATTCATTCCCATTTTGGGTTCTTCTGCAGGCTCAAATGTTTCCAACCCTATTTCTTCACCTGTTTTCAGCTCCCAATCACCCGGCTGCCAAAAGCTGACATAAAATTCTTTTTCTCCGCATTTGATTTCGCGCTGTTCAAAGCCTTCGCCCCAGCCATCTGAGCATTGCCCCTCAATATAGTCCTTTATATCATCCAATTCAAATTGATTTAACGGAGCGTTCAGTTCAAGCTTTGCCACACCCATAAGTTGATTATCGATAACCTCAACATCAAATGACAGCTTTTGCACCTTTGCATTGACTGTGTTTGCTTTATTGTAATATTCCATTAAACCGCGCTCGTTAAGAGTTATATCATATTCTTTGATTGCATCCTTAACTTAATAAGCATATTCTGCAAGCTCAGAAGCATCCATTATATATATGTGATTTTGATTTGAAGCATCATATCTGTTGTGTTGTTCTGCATATAGGTCGTAATTTTCGCCTATAAGCGACATATATAGAGTTTGGGTTTGAAGGTGTTTGTTTTGTGGCGCAAGTCCTATCTTAGATAGTAGCCCACTCATTTCCTGATCATAACCGAAGTAACTTATATATCCATTTTCAGTGAAACAGCCGTTTTCGATATTTCTGTATTTGTTACCACACTTTTCAAAGTCGATAAACTCTTTTAGGGGCCCTTCGTTGTAATAGAGATTGTCTCTTTTACAAATTATATATTCACCATACTCATGTGAATTGTGAATTTCTTCCTTGACATTGAAAAAATTTAAGTTTTTGATTACTTTCTCCAAATCTTTTGCAGATTCTGTTTCAAAGGTCTCCATCAGAAAGTTCAGTTTGTTTTTATCTTCCTTAGTCAAAGAAGTATAGTAATAACTATAAGCTGAAAAATCCATTAGCTTGTTATAAATTTCATCTCCGTCAAGAATTGACAAATGCGCTTTATCTGATATGTACGGCGCATCAACAAGTATTGAAGTAGAACGGATATCCTCAACACCCAAGTTTTCAAGAGCTTTAACTATTTCCGTTTTTTGAAATGGGAAGTATAGATATTCTCTTTTTCTCTCATAGCTTATTGAAACGCTTCCTTTATTTGTGTAATCAAAAAACGGAAGGTGCTTACCGTCAAATACTTCTTCAAAATTTTTGTTGTTTACGAAAAGTATTCCATAAGGTGTAATTATGTGTTCGATATTATTCTCCAGCGCTTGTTTAAAATATGCTTTATCGTTAAATTCTTTGAATTTCTCAGCATCAACATAGCCTTGTGTGTCAAGATACATTTTTCTGCCTGCGCTTTCAATATCATAAAGATTATTAACCAAACTGACGTTATTAAGGTTGTAGGTAAGGTTTATAAGTTGCTTGATATTGTTTGTTTTCCTTGTGTAAACAAGGGCATAAAATGTATTTAATTCATCTTCGCTGAAACTGTTAAGAACCTTTGTCAAAAAGTTCAGTTGGTCAATGTTATATGATTGACCTTGAAGCATTTCATTCGCTCTGCTGTCATCAACAACTTCTTCAACCGATACTATTGTCTTAGCGCTGTTGGGGACTCCGATTTGTTCGCAAACACGGTTTATAGTTTCTTCTGTACATGGAAAAAACGTATCATATGGCGTTCCTTTAAATTTAATTCTCATTTAAATCTCTCCTTTTTAAATTTATTTGCAGATATAAAAAAAGAGCCACTTTAAAAGTGACTCTGATTTTTGCTGTTTAATATAGATTTATAATCTTTACGCCTTTTTGTTTGGCATATTGCACTGTATAGGCTGTTCCACCGCTACTGCCATCATAATAAGCAATCATTTGACCGGATCTGTCTACCATATATCGGTTTCTCTCATAATAACATCCCTTTTCAAACTTTGTATGTAACATAATTACTTCATCACAATATTGTAGCGTTGAATAATATATCTCTCTATTATTCTTTGACCAACGGGCTGCTTGTTCTTCAAACGGAACTACTGCAATTAAAGTGATGTGTTTGGGATTATCCAAGACCAATATTTTACTTCTCATTAAAACCAATTGCGCAGCCAATAAATCAAATCCATAACAAGCACCAAAGTAAAATGTATCTACTCCATTGGCAATTGCGCGGTCTATTTCAAGTAATAGTTTTTTCTTCAGCTTTTCTAACTCTTTTTCTGTCTTTGGTAATTTTTCTGTTCTGTGTCCTGTAAAACATAAGCATTTTTCTCTGTTTGTTTTCATAGTTTATATCTCCTTTATACACACACTAATTATATCATTATCTAATGTATTAGTCTATATGTAAACATAAGTTATTTAGTAGTATATTCTTATACCTTTCTGTATAAGGAGTGTTTTAAATGAAATTACACATATTAGAAATGCTTAAAGCTAAAGAAAAAAGCAAATACTGGCTTTATAAACAAATGGGAATGAGTTATCAAAACTTTAATCGAATGGTTAATAATGAAACCAAGTCTATTAAATTCGATAATCTTGAAGCTCTTTGTCAAATACTTGAATGTACACCAAATGATTTATTTGATTTTAAAGAAAAGCTTAAGAAGTAATAGTGTTTAAAAGTAAAATACTGTTGATAATAACTTTAAATGAACTATCACTGATTAAATTATAATCGGACAGTTCATCTATTTTTATATTTTCTTTTTCACTTTCAATCATTTCCGCTACTTTGTAGATAGCATATGATTCCGTACTGAGTTTAGGTAACTTCATACTGCTTATATTTCGATATTTATTTTCTTTAAAGCAGTTATAAAGAAAATCATCAGAAGACAGTAAATATAAAATTGCCTGTTGCTTACTGTTATTTTGAAAAAGGGCGCCGATATTTTGTAAATTTAAAAATCTGAAAAAATGGGTTTCAGAAACGAAAAAAGTGTTATCGTATTCATCGATAAGTTGCTGTAATCGTTTTTGAAATCTTTTTTTGTCTATTGAGTGAAAACAACTTTTAATAAATTCTTTATAGTTTTCTTGTGGGTTGAAAGTAGCGCCCTTTTTTAGAGATAGGTTTAAGAGTGGTAAAACTGTTGTTTGTTCATTCATATCATCTCCTTTTTTATAATCAAAGTTTGGAATGGTGAGCATCATTTTTTCCATACTGCCTAGTGCTGTTCCTTTCATAATTCTGTATGACATTTTAATCTTCCTTTCTTTATAATCAGAGCAATAAAAAAAGACCAAATCTCTGTAATCAAAGATTTGGTCTTAGCGCCCCTTTTTATTTGCTTATTAAAGTATATATTTTTATCTGCTGTTTCCTGTAAAGCCCTATTATTAAGCCAGCGCCCTTTTAAGCTTATAAGTTTAAAGTGGCTCTATTTTTGGAGTTCATTTTTTTATTCAAAAAATAAAAAAGTACCGATTTTTTATGAAACCGATACTTTGTAATATTTTATTTGATTTTTAGTGGCGCCTTTTTAAATTTGGTTATTAGTAACATATTTTTTTATATAAAATCCGAAAATTCTCTTAAAGTAAAAGCTTATTTTTCTAGATAACTAAATCTATTTTATTGATTTTATCTTACAATCAATTCATTAAAGCAGTTTTCTGTATTTTTTGTTATATAATTATATGCGTGTTAGTCCATTTCCTAAAAATATTAAAATTTTTAAAATGACATCCTTAAAAATGTCATTTTAAAAACCCGCTTTTTTTCAAAAAAAAGTCTGTAAAGCACTATGTCATCGGCTTTTATACCGATGACATCTATTTTGGCTTATTGACTTGGTGGAGATGACGAGAATTGAATTCATCAATTATAAAACAGTTTATAAAAGCCAACTTGTAAAATGGCTATTTTAAAGGATTTATATAACATTAAAATTTTAATATAAACTTTCAATTCATTGTATAGAATAAAAAGTGTGTACCTAAGTGTGTACCTTTGCAATTATTTTATGATAGCTAATAGGTTATTGCCGGCAATTATTGATGCTGTTTCTTCCTCACCATTTAAGATGTGTCCGTATGTTTTAACTGTATCCATAGCAGCCGAATGTCCAACCAAAGGTTTAAGCTGACCGAGAGGCATATTTTTATTTATGGAAATAAAAGTATGTCTTGTTTCATATAGAGAGATAGGTGTTATATTGTTTGATTTACAATATCTTTGCCAACGACCATATAGTGTATGACAAGAAATTCTGTCAAATACATATTCAGTTATAGACAATTCTTTTTGTGCAGATATAATTTTTGATAGCAAATCATTAATAAATATTTCACGTTGGGCATTTTCTGTTTTGCCTTCACTAACTTCACCATGTACATTTATACTGCGACGTATTTTTATGAAGTTATCAGAAATATCTTCCCATTTGAGTCCCAAAAGTTCGCCTGGTCGCATACCTGTTGCAACTAGTAAACGATAAGCATATATTGTTTCATCAAAAACAACTTTGTTTCGGGAAATAGTTGTATCCACAGAAAATAATTTTGCTATTTCATCAGGCTGTAAAATCTGTTTCTCTTCTTTTGTTGCTCTCTTTGGCACTGTAATATCTTCCGGAAGTAATGTAGTCACTTGTTTTTTTCTGCAAAATTTAAGGAATGACATAATTGTTCCACGAATATTTTGCAACGTCTTTTTTGCAAGACCTTTTTTATATGCTTTGGTGATTATATTTTGTAAATCATATTCTGTTACATTTGATATTTTTTTATTACCTATAACTGGTAATATATAATTTCTGCCTCGGCTTTCTTCATCAGTAGCATAAACTCTTGAAGTTCTTTCCAATATATCTTGTATATAATCCGCATATAAGTCTTTAACATATATGCTTGAAGAACTAATACCATTGTCTAGCCATTCGTCAGCTTTTTTGTTTGCTTCTCTTTGTCCTGTTCTACCAGGTTTATTTGATATAAAAGTTTTGCGCATACCATCTTTTTGTACGTTTATCTGCCATCTGTTTCGATTTTCAACCCAAACAGCTGTATTAACTCGCTTTCCCATAGAAAAATCCTTTCTTTTTAAATGTAGATAAGCAAAAACTTTAGTACACTTTTATAAATAAACTTAAATTAATAATTTAAGTCAGTCTGTCGAAAAAGTCTGATAATATCGGACTTTTTCTTTTTTTATGTAAAAAGAAGTGGTATAATAGAGGTACAAAAAATGTTAGATAGGGTGAAGAATAT
>JAHHTR010000132.1 GCA_020024515.1 Angelakisella sp. | reverse complement strand
AACAAATCGTGATGGTTACAAAGAATTTAAGAGTAAGGGATATATTTGCCAAAGGGGTCCGTCTCTAGAAGGAAAGTTGTTAGAAATAAAACTTATTGGGTATGCAGACAGCACGACAACAATAAAAAGGATTGTAATAGTTGTAGAATAAGAGAAGAATCAATATACAAAGCATTTATAAGAATGTATAATAAACTTGCAGATAACTATCAAAAGATATTAATACCTATGCTATCGCAACTTGAAAAACTGCAAGATATAAAAGCAAAAAACAATCTCGAAATATCAAATATCAATAAACAAATAGCTGAACTGTCAGAGCAGAATCAAGTTATCAACGGACTGCAATCCAAAGGTATACTTGATTCTGCTCTGTTCATATCTCAACCCGATGAAATCAATAAAAAAATTGCAAATCTGAAAAAGGCTAAAAATCAAATACTGCAAAATGATATGAACAAGTCCATTAAAAATGGACATAGAAAAAAGAACCCCCATATGGTAGATGAACTGCTCCAATTTGTACTGTCCGCACAAATTGGAGCAGTTCATAAAATCAAAGTTACCTTAAAAGAGATTTTTATTATTAATTTAATATTATTTATCGCAATAAATTAAAACTCTGCATAGCCTGTTGTACGTGGGAATGGAAGAACATCACGAATATTTGATATACCTGTCATATACATAATAAGTCTTTCAAATCCAAGTCCGAAACCCGCATGCTTTGCACCGCCAAAACGACGCAAATCCAAATACCACCAGTAATCTTCTTCGTTTAGATTTAGTTCTTTCAGTCTTGTTAGCAAGTAATCAAGTCTTTCTTCACGTTGAGAACCACCGATGATTTCACCTATTCCGGGAACAAGCAAGTCTGTTGCTGCAACGGTTTTGCCGTCATCATTTAATCTCATATAGAAAGCTTTAATTTCCTTTGGATAATCTGTTACAAATAGAGGGCATTTATAAACTTCTTCTGTCAAATAACGTTCATGCTCTGTTTGTAAATCGCTTCCCCAAGATACAGGATATTGGAATTTATCTTTTACTTTTTCAAGTATTGCAATAGCCTCTGTATATGTTACACGAGCAAATTCAGATGTTACAACATGGTTTAGTCTTTCCTTCAATCCTGTATCATAGAACTTATTGAAAAATTCTATTTCATCAGGGCAGTTATCCAAAACATATTTTAAAACATACTTAATCATATCTTGTGCAAGTTGCATATCGTCTTGCAAATCTGCGAAAGCTATTTCAGGCTCTATCATCCAAAACTCTGCGGCATGGCGTGCTGTGTTTGAGTTTTCTGCGCGGAATGTTGGGCCGAAAGTATATACTTTTGAGTACGCCATAGCCATACACTCAGCTTCTAATTGTCCTGAAACTGTTAAGTTTGTTGATTTACCGAAAAAGTCTTTTGAGTAATCAACTTTTCCATCTTCTGTCTTTGGTAAATTATCCATATCCAAAGTTGTTACTCTGAACATTTCGCCAGCACCCTCACAGTCACTGCCTGTGATAAGTGGTGTATGAGTATATACAAATCCACGTTCATTAAAAAATTTGTGTATAGCATAAGCTGCAACTGAACGTACACGAAATGCTGCACCAAATGTATTTGTACGTGGACGAAGATGTTGTATTGTACGCAAATATTCTATTGAATGTTTTTTCTTTTGCAATGGATAATCAGGAGAAGATACTCCCTCTACATTGATTTCTGTTGCGTGTATTTCAAATGGTTGTTTATTATCAGGTGTAAGTACAATACTACCAACAATGCTAAGTGCCGCACCTACATTTTGTTTTGAAATTTCATTAAAATTATTTATTTTACTATCTTCAAATACTACTTGTAAATTTTTGAAACAAGTACCATCATTAATTTCAATAAATCCCAGTGATTTATTATTACGAATTGTTTTAACCCAGCCTGCTACGGTAACAGGCGAGTCAATATAATTGTTTACTGATGCAAATATGTTTTTTAATTCTGTCCTTTGCATAACATTACCGTTCCTTTCATCAATACGTTAATTACATAATTTGTAAAAAACTATTGTTTATTATTATAATACATATATGTTTTTTTAGCAAGTATTTTTTAATAATAACACAAAATATATTAATAAAAATGATATAAGCAAGAAGATTCTTAACTTTTACATTTATCAAAAAAACTATCTTACTTAAACAGGAATAAATCATTGACTATTACAATAAAAATTAAGTTTTTTATTGTTTAAAATATACAAATAATACATTAAATATACATATTTTATCAAATATTTACATACATTCCAAGTAAAAAATATAAAAAAATATTGACATAGTCACAATAAAAATGTAATATATACTTAATAGTTAAATACATATTTTTTATAACGATTGGAGATTGCAATGGAAAACAACGAGATGCAAGATATCATTAATATACTTGATGAAGATGGAAAAGAACACAGTCTTGAAATAATAGATGCTTTGGAATATGATGACCGTCAATATTTAGCACTACTTCCAATGTATGACGAAGACGAGGCACAAGAGCAACTTGAAGAAAGTGGTGAACTTGTTATACTACGTGTCAGCAACGAACAAGATGAAGATGGTCAAGATTATCTTGAATGTATTGAAGATGATGACGAATACAAAGCAGTATCTGAAATATTCATAAAAAGACTTGAAACAGAATACGACTTTGATGATGAAGGTACAAGTGAAGAATAATCTTCTGTTATAAATTTCGTCAATAAACACCCTGTAGTGTGCGTGATTGCTATTTTTATAATCCAACATTTCTTATACGGGAACTTAGCTTTATTGTAAAGATTGCAGACCTCCCGCTCTTTTTTGGGCGGACGAAGGGAGCGTGACATACAGTAACGGTACCCACCTGTCTTCTGACGGGTTTTATAAGTAGTATACACGGCATTATGGGGACATTTTTAAAATATTGTTTTGTGGGTTCGGAGAATATCCGTACCCACTATTTGTTTAAAGCAATGTTTGAATGGAGAAGAAAACCGAATATTATGCTAAAAAAAGACAATAAGTAAGTATTTAACTTTTCAAAAACTGGCTTCATCTATCTATAAATGTGTGAAGATGAATGCAAACAACACAATATAACTTTACCTGAATGTAATTTGTTGCTTTTTTTTACAAATAATCCTGCAAATAATCCTGAATATCATACATCCATTGATGCGGTTAATATACGATTATTTTCAAAGGCATATGTATCAAAAGCAATATATTCATTGACAAATAAACAGCTTATAACGGTTGTACACGATGAAAAAGACAGACGTTATCAACATATTAAAATTAATTCAGCTGCTATGAAAATAGCACAACAACTGCAAAAAGTTCAGTGTAATTTCGTAGAGAAATTAACAAGAAAATTATCCTAAAAAGAAAGAGTTATAGCAGAAAATATATTTTTAAAAATAATTGAAAATATGAAGGACATTGAAAAAGAAAATTAAAATAATAAAACAAAAATCAATAATAATCACATACTGTGAGATATTATTGGTTTTTGTTTTATTATTAACGATATTTACACATATCATCATAAATTAGTCAAAAAAACAAATCATAGAAATAAAAAATATTTGCATATTACACAAAATAATATTTTTTTTAAAAAAACACTAGTTTTATGCAATTTTTAGTGATATAATACTATGGTTAGGTCATTTTTTTACTTGTGCATTTCAGACAAAATGTAAATTTAAAAAATGTCATTATGCTCAAATTGTAAGGTATAATATGATATTTACATATTTATATTTTACTCGAAAAATTTATTATTCTGTAATTTATAATGTAAATACATAATTTTTAATTTAATTTTAAAATATTTGGAGGAATCTTAGTGGAAAGAACAGATTTAAGAAATATTGCCATTATCGCCCACGTTGACCATGGTAAAACCACTCTTGTTGATGAAATACTAAAACAAGGCGGTACTTTCCGTGAAAATCAACAAGTGCAAGATAGAGTAATGGATTCAAACGATATAGAGCGAGAGAGAGGTATTACAATACTTGCAAAAAACGCATCTACTGTATATAAAGATACAAAAATCAATATTATAGATACACCGGGACATGCTGACTTCGGTGGTGAAGTCGAACGTGTACTAAAAATGGTTGACGGTGTTTTGCTTTTGGTAGACTCTGCCGAAGGCCCTATGCCACAAACACGCTTTGTTTTGGAAAAAGCTTTACTGCTTGACCTTGCTGTTGTAATTGTTGTAAACAAAGTAGACAAACCAGATGCTCGTCTAAAAGAAGTTGTTGATGAAGTTCTTGAACTTCTTATGGACTTAGGTGCAACTGACGAACAACTTGACAGTCCTGTTATCTTCTGCTCAGGCAGAAACGGTACTGCCGGTTATTCTCCTGATGCACTTACAGAAAACCTAGAACCACTTTTCGATACAATAATAAATTATATCAAACCTCCTGTTGGTGATGACACTGCACCACTGGGCGTACTTGTATCAAGTGTAGATTACAGCGAATATGTTGGTAGAATTGCTGTTGGTAGAATAACAAGCGGTACAATGAAAGTTAATACAGAAGTTGCTGTTTGCGACTACCATAACCCTGACATAAAAGGCAAAGCAAAAATTACTGCTATATATCAATACGATGGATTGAAGAAAACTGCTGTTAACTCTGCAACTGTTGGTGACGTTGTAGCTTTCTCAGGTATTGAGGATATAAACATAGGCAATACTGTTTGTGATCCATCAGCAATAGTTCCTATTCCTTTCGTTAAAATAAGCGAGCCAACAATAGAGATGACTTTCTCAGTAAATGATAGTCCATTCTGCGGTAAAGAGGGTAAATTTGTTACTTCAAGACAAATACGCGACAGACTATATAAAGAACTGCTAAAAGATGTTTCTTTGCATGTTGAAGACACACCTAATGCTGATAGTTTCAGAGTAATGGGTAGAGGTGAAATGCATCTATCTATACTAATAGAAAATATGCGTCGTGAAAATTATGAATTTCAAGTAGGTGCTCCAAAAGTTCTATTTAAAGAAGAAAACGGTCAAAAACTAGAGCCTTATGAAGAATTTGTTGTAGACGTTCCTGAAGAATATATGGGTAGCGTTATGGAAAAAATGGGTTACCGCAAAGGTGAACTTCAAAGTATGACGAAAAAAGGTAACCGTATGGAACTTAAATTTATAATTCCATCTCGTGGTCTTTTCGGTTACCGTAGTGAGTTCTTGACTGATACACATGGTGAAGGTATCCAAAGCGCTGTTTTCCACAGCTATGGCCAATATAAAGGTGATATCAGTAACCGTAAAGTTGGTAGCCTTGTTTCATTCGAAACAGGTGATGCGCTTGCTTATGGTATCAATAACGCACAAGAACGCGGTACTATGTTCATTGAACCAGGTGTTAAAGTTTACGCAGGTATGGTCGTTGGTAGCAATCCAAAAGGTGAAGATTTAACAGTTAACGTATGTAAAGCAAAACATCTTACAAACACACGTGCCAGCGGTAGTGATGACGCACTAAGACTAATTCCACCAAGGAAAATGAGCCTAGAAGAATGTTTGGAATTTATATCAGATGACGAGCTACTTGAAGTTACACCAAAAAATATACGTATTCGTAAAAAAATACTTGACCATGCACAAAGAATGAGAATGGCATCAAAAAACAAATAATAATAAAATATAAATTATCACAAAAAGAGATATATAGAATTAATTTTATATCTCTCAGTCTGTCGAAAAGTCTGATATTATCGGACTTTTTCTTTTTTTATATAAAAAGAAGTGGTATAATAGAGGTACAAAAAATGTTAGATAGGGTGAAGAATAT
>JAHHTR010000131.1 GCA_020024515.1 Angelakisella sp. | reverse complement strand
GGATAAGTAAAATAATAAATTTTATAATTGCTTTTTTTATCGATTTTTGATATAATTTTTTGTATGCATTAAATTTTATAATATTATTTAGATTGAGGAGTTTTAAAAATTAATGAAGAATAAAGAACTGTTAAGCACAACTTTACTGTTTTTGGTAGCAATAATATGGGGAACAGGTTTTATAGCATCGCAATTTGCAATAGATGTTGGTATAAATCCGCCATTATTTATGTTTACAAGATTTTTACTTTCAACAATAATTATGGGTGTAGCTTTCAGAAACCAAATTAAGCAGAATTTATCTAAAAAATGTTTGATACCTTGTATTGCGATAGGTGTATTTTTATTCTTGGGTTTTTATACACAGTTTATGGGACTTAAATATACAACTGTTGCAAATAATGCTTTTTTAACTGCGCTCAATGTAATAATTGTTCCGATAATAGTATGGATAGTTGAGCGAAAAATGCCAAGTATAAAGGTTTTTGTTGCAGCAATACTGAGTATTGTGGGTATATGGTTTTTGACAGGTATAGATCCAAATAATTTGGCTTTTAATAAAGGTGATATATTGACGATGATGTGTGCGTTTTTCTTTGCAGTTCAAATATTTATTACCGGTAAATATGCAACAGATATTGATACAACCGTAATAGTATTCTTACAATTTTTAGTTGCCACAATTCTTTCAGCTTGTATTTTCTTTGCAACAGATGGAAATATACAGCCATTCTTTACATTGAAGGGTTCGATGTCAATGTTATATTTGGCAGTATTCAGTACAGGTTTTGCATATTTTGTACAGGCTTATGCTCTTAAATATGTTGATAGTTCACGAACAACTATTATTTTGGGTACAGAGGGACTTTTCGGAACAATCTTTTCAGTTTTGTTAAAGATTGATGAACCTTCATCAAGTATGTTTATTGGCGGTATAATAATAACAATCGCACTGATAATAGCTGAATATAAGTTTAAATATAAAGACAATATAAAAGAAACAATGTCAAATATAGCTACTTCTTCAAAACTAGGTGAAAACATAATAAATGATGGAGAGTAAATGGGTACACATATACTGACAAGTATGTTTCAAAACGAGGTTAATGATAAAATAACTGAATTATTCAATCGGAAATATGAAGATTTACATAAAATCAGTAAAGGGAAAATTTAAAGAATAAATTAATTTTTTAAATTATATAATAAAAACAAGAGAGTGTATGTGTAGTAATTTACATATACGCTCTCTTGTTTTGTTAGGTTTTGTTTTCGTTTAATTTTTCTATCCAGCAGTTATAACACATACTTTCGTACATTTCATCACCGCCAATTTGCACTTGTTCACCTTCGCAAACTACCTTACCGTTACAAATGCGTGCGTTAATAGTAGCTTTCTTACCACATCGACAAACAGTTTTTATTTCCTGAATGCTTTCGGAAATTTCTATTAAACGTTTACTTCCTTCAAAAAGGTGACTGGTAAAATCTGTAAGTAAACCAAAACATATAACAGAAACATTGTGTAACGCACTGATACTATGTAGCTGCTCAACCTGTTTTGTAGTCAAAAATTGTGCTTCATCACAAAGTACAACATCGGTTTTATAATCAAGACTACTAAACAAATCAAGTATATCATCATCATTTTTGATAACTGTATCAGCATTTTCTTGTAAGCCTATACGAGAATGAACTACATTTACACCGTCCCTGTCATCAATAATAGGTTTAATTAACCATGTCCTCATATTTTTATCTTCATAGTTTCTTTTTGTCATCAATAATTGAGCAGTTTTTGAACTACCCATAGTACCATATTTGAAATACAACTTACTCATCTTACCTCTCACCTATATAATTTATTTTTTTAATAAATATAAAAAGAATAGATACAGTATAAACAGCTCTTTTATTATTAAGAGCTGTCAGCTTGTAGAAAAAGATAATTGTTGTGTAAAATTGATTAAGTTAGAAAAGTTTTATTCAATTTTTTATCTCAATATACTTATTCGATAGTCTGACAGCTTCTTTGAGTAAGAGCGGTTTTATTTATCATATTATTAATATAAGAATTCAAATTCAAAGCCTAGGACGTCTACTGTGTCGCCCTCTTTAATTCCCATTTCTTCAAGTTTTTCTATAATACCACTAATACGCAAAACACGTTGGAAATATTGCAGAGATTCATAGTCGTCCATATCAACCATACCTAATGTATGTTGCAACCAATCAGCTTCAACATAATATATACCGTTTTCTTTGATAATTTCAAATTGATTTTTATTTTCTTCAATAAATTCTTCTGTTTCGTCAGGTTGATATCTTACAATAGGTGGCAAAGTAGAAAGTTGCTCATAAACATAGTTTATAAGTTCTTTTGTTCCTTGATTTGCCGCAGCAGTGATAGGGAAGAAGGTATATCCTTGTGCTTCAACATAGTTTTTAAATTTTTCTATACTTTCGGATTCAGCTATATCGCACTTGTTACCTACAACTATCATAGGTCTTTCAGCAAGTTCTTCGTTGTAGTTAAGCAGTTCTTTGTTTATTGCTTCAAAGTCTTCAATAGGGTCACGACCTTCGCTGCCTGCAACGTCAACAATATGAAGAATGAGTCTGCATCGGTCAACGTGACGCAAGAATTCGTGTCCAAGTCCAATCCCTTCGGCAGCGCCTTCTATAAGTCCGGGAATATCTGCCATTACAAAATTGTGGTCAACATCTATTTGTACTACACCAAGTACAGGTGTAAGTGTTGTAAAATGGTAGTTTGCGATTTCAGGTTTTGCTGCGCTTACAACAGATATCAGTGTAGATTTACCAACATTTGGGAAACCAACCAAACCAACATCGGCAAGTAGTTTAAGTTCCAAAACAAGCTCTTTTTCCTCGCCTTTGTAACCACCTTTTGCAAAGTTAGGTATTTGACGAGTAGGTGTGGCAAAATGGCTGTTTCCCCAACCACCTTTGCCACCATAAGCTACAATAACAGGGGTTTCGTCAGAAATATCGGCAAGAATTTTATCGGTCTTTTTGTCACGGATAATAGTACCTTTTGGAACTTTTATATATAGGTTCTCCGCACCTTTACCACTTCTGCGACGTCTTTCACCTTTGTTACCGTCTTTGGCTACATAATTTTTTTTGTATTTAAAAGGAAGTAGACTGTTTACATTCGTATCAAGTACAAAAATAACGTCTCCACCTTTACCACCATCGCCGCCGTCCGGTCCGCCGGCAGCTACATATTTTTCACGATGAAATGAAACAGCGCCGTTTCCGCCATCGCCGGCTTTTACTTTTATTGTGGCTTTATCTATAAACATTTTTTATCTCCTGTTCTTTATTATAAAAAAGTCTTTACTATGTATTTTAGTCTTTTCAATTATAACATAATTTATTTGCATTTACAAAAAAAATTTTTACAAATTAATATTATTTTTTTTGGTATATTTATTTATAATTCTAAAAATAAATTCTAGTATATATATCGAATTAATAGTTTTATTATTGAGGAAATAGGGGAATACTCACATAAAAAAACAAACCCACGATAATGAATATCGTGGGTCTCAACAGTAAGTATATATTTTTTAAAATTAAGCTGTGTAGATTGAAACTTTTTTGCGGTCTTTACCCATACGCTCAAATTTTACTTTACCGTCAACAAGTGCAAACAATGTATCATCAGAACCGATGCCTACGTTTTCACCTGGGTGAATGTGTGTTCCTCTTTGACGAACTAGTATATTACCTGCAAGAACAAATTGACCATCTGCTCTTTTTACTCCCAAACGTTGTGCAGCTGAATCTCTACCGTTTTTGGTTGAGCCAACACCTTTCTTATGTGCCATTTATATTACACCTCTCCTTCTAATTAAGCGTTTATAGCTGTAATTTCAACCTTAGTATATGGTTGTCTGTGACCTAGTTTTCTCTTGTAGTCTTTCTTCGGACGGTAAGTAAATACTGTAACTTTCTTAGCTTTACCGTTTTTAAGAACTTTACCTGTTACAGTTGCACCTTCAACATATGGTGCACCAAATTTAACATTACCTTCTTCACCTACACCAAGAACTTCTGTAAATGTGTAGTCTTTTTCTTCTTCAGCGTTTAGCTTTTCGATGTATACTACATCGCCCACTTTAACAGTGTATTGCTTACCGCCTGTTTGCATAATTGCGTACATTCGGATATTCCTCATTTCATATAGTCTCGCTGAACGTTAGGTGGCGCAAGGCTCTTTTAACCCAATTCATGCGGCATTTCTAGTTTAACATAGACAAATAGCCTTTGTCAAGGACTTTATTTTATAAATTTTCAATTTTTTTGCATATCGCCATAAAAAAACATAATATCATATTAACACTTATACTTTTTGTCAAGATTTTTGAATTTCTTTATGTGATGTGAATATATTTTGTTTAGTAATATTTTTGATAAAAATACCACAAAAAGAGAAAGTATTATACCACCGATTATATCAGTCGGATAGTGTACAAAAAGATACATTCTTGAAAAAGCGATAAGTGTTGCAAGGATAATTGCCAATACTCCGAATTGTTTTTTGTATGAGAACACACAAAGTGCAGCCGAAAAAGATGATAAAGTATGTCCTGACGGAAAAGAGTATTCTGCCGGTGGAGGAATAATTATCGGTTGGTTGTATGCCACATATGGTCTTGTGCGTGCAAAGATATTCTTTATAACAAGATTTCCCATAATGTATCCAAGAGTAAGAGTAATAAGCATAAATACACCTGTTTTTCGTGTTTTTTTGAATATAAGCATTACAAAAGTAAGTACTATCCAAAATAAGCCACCGTTACCAAGCGATGTTATAAATATCATTACCTTGTCGAGTATTGGGTTTGATATATTTTCTCTTAAAAACATTAAAAGATTAAATTCAAATTGCATAAAACACCTCTTTGATAGGTAACCATAAAAAAACAAAGACTTTTTTCTTACAATAAATATATCTATTAAGAAAAAAGTCCTTTATTATTGTTTATTTATAGTGTTTATTTATTCTCAATAATATCTTCCGCATTGGAAACCAAATTTAAAAGAGAAGAAGCAAACAGTGGATAATTTTGTGACAGCTTTTCCGATGAAATAGAAAGCTCATTTGGATTTTCGATTTTCTCCAAATCATCAACAGGTTTTGCCTCTGCTATACTATCGGCTTTTGCAAAAGCTTTTTCCATAGCGGATATACAGTAAGCATTTGATACTTGTTTTGGAATACGGAACATTTGTTGTTGGTTTTTATCATAAGAATTAAAAATCAATCTGAACATTCTGTATACAGATAGTATTAAATAGTTGCTGACATTTTCTATCATACCCTCATTCTGAGTTTTTGAAAGTAAGTCGAACAATACATTAATTGAGTTTGTAATTAATTTCTTGTTTAAAATAGCATATATACTGCCTTTTAATTTATTATCCTTTACCACTGTGTTGCAATCGGGTATTTCCTCAACAGATAAAATAGTACCGTTTCTTTCGGGAGTTCTGCCCAACATATAGTCACAAGAAACACCATAAAAATCTGCTACTGTTATAAGGAAATCCAACCCACATTCTCTTATACCTTTTTCGTAGTGAGAAAGCAGAGCCTGTGATATTCCAAGTTTAGATGCAACTTCCTTTTGGCTAAGTCCTTTTTCTTTTCTTAATAATGTCAATATTCTTGAAAATTCTGATGACATTTACACACCTCTTTATGTAATATTTAATGTATTTTTCACATCAAGCAGACTCATTATATCTAAAATAATACTTTTTGTAAATAAGAATTGTCGTTTTTTGTAATAAAAAAATAATCTTTGTCTATGAACAAGTCCATTAAAAATGGACATAGAAAAAAGAAACCCCTTATGGTAGAAT
>JAHHTR010000130.1 GCA_020024515.1 Angelakisella sp. | reverse complement strand
AGAAAACAAGAATTTTTTTATTTCTGCTTTCTGTTTTAAATCCTTATTTTCATCTATAATAATACCCACAGCATCTTGAATATCTTTTATATCATCTCCGGTTTTCTTACTGGTAACAATTTTTTTAGTTACTGCATTCAGTGGCACATAGTTTATCTTCATTCCAATAACTACCATAGTAATACCGAAAACCGTAACAATAGCCAGTAATATTATAAAGGTTCTCTTAATTTTATTAAAATTTTGGAAAATATCATGATAGTTTGAAAATTTATAAAATACAAAATTATGTTCATCTAAAAAATATGTAGATTTAACATATCGTGAATCTTCCTGAAAATATTTTATATTATGCTCTGTATTTTTAAACATTACATTATTATATTTATCCACAAAGAAATAAATATTATCATCAAATAAATTATTAAATATCTTATCGTCCAGAACAAACATTATCAAAACATTTTTATTTTTCACTGTGATGACTTGTGATATTATATTGTAATCACTGTATTTTGAAAAATAATTTAAACTATCGCTTATATCATAAACATCATTTTCCGAAAAAACATTTTTTATTATTTTTTCACCCATATTTTTATTAAAATATGGCAACTTAAATAAATCATATATAGGATAAGTACTTGAAGAAGTATATATATAATTGTCGTCTTCAAAATATAATAATAAGTCTTTTATGTTATTGTTTGAAATTACATATGTTTTTAATTCTTGAATTGTCTCTATGCTTTTTTGAGGATTTACAATATTAGGTGGTGGATTTATCTTATTATTTAACAACATATGTTCACTTATCATCTGTAATCTTTCCAGTGAATCATTAATATGTATACCTATTTCTTTAAGTTCCATTTGAGATTGTTGTTCATAAAGCTTGCATATTTCTTTAAATAAACTATCATTAACATAGAGCGACAACAAAAGTATCGGTAAAACAAATGGCAATATATAACTTAACAAATATTTTGTAAAGGTATTTATCTTTATTTTTTTCATATTGTTCCCTTTCACGTATAATAAATATAATATTCCTATTTTAACAAAAATTATATTTGTATTCAATATAATATTACTTTTAAAATTTGGAAATAGACATATAAAGAAAACCGGTGTTCATATCATTTGACCGATATGGACACCAGTCCCTATACATTATATTTGTTATTCAGTTTTATTAACCACGATCTGCTATGCCTTGGTAAATTTCAACATATCTTTCACTCTTTAATTTTTTAAGTTGTTTTAGATAGTTATCCCATTGTGCATCTATATTACCTTTTGTTATAAACTCTGCTGTCATTTGATCCACGTATGTATGCAGATCAGGTGTGATGTATGATAGTTCTTCTGATTCTTCAAGTGTTTTCATTATAGAAATATCATGGTACTCTTTTGCAAGATATGGACCATACACTTCATTGGCTGCAACTTTATTTTGTACACTTTTTATTTTGTCAACAAATTCAAATTGACCCGGAGTGATAAATGCTACACCATGTTTAATAGGTACAAAGGCAGATTTTTCTTCAAATGAAAAATTCTTACCATCAGATTTTTTGATTGTAGAGAATTTGTTATTGCCTTCATCTTTAATGTGAAGACCAATTTTACCACGTCTGGCTTGTAGACTTGTTATCGGATCATATTGCATATCAATCCAACGGCATAGTTCTTCGGCATGTTTTGTTTTTGCGCTAACAATAAAACCGATATTACCATTTAATGGATTTTGTCTTGGTATCCATACAGGCTCAACACCATCTTTACCTTTTAATGGTGCTACATATTGGTAAACACCAGGTTTTGTAGTATCAAATCCTGCTATTTGTCTATTAATATGTTCAGCTGCATAAGCTGATATAACACCTGCTACCGGTTCAGGAGTTTGTGTTTTAGCGTTATACGCCGCAGTATTCATTGTAAAGGCTTCTATATCAAGCAAATCTTCTGAGTATAGTTTATTCAAATATTTCAAATATTCTTTGTACTCATTTGTTTCAGGCACAAATATTACTTTACCATCTTTTTTTGCAAGTCTCTCATGTTTATTGTTCATTACCATACCCGTAAATCCCATCAAACTAAACATACCCATATTACCGTCATTATATTTAAAAGTAAGCGGAACTTCATCTGCTTTACCATTACCGTTTAGGTCGCCTGCTGCTTTGAATGCTTTTAGAACATCATAAAGCTCATCAATAGTTGTTGGCATTTCTTTACCAACTTTTGCAAGCCACTCTGTATTTATTACAAGTGTATCATTTGTTGTCGGTAAATCCAGCATATCAAGTATGGGTAATCCCCATATTTCACCTGATGAAGATGTAATAGCTTTACGTAGACCTGGCACTTCATCTAAAATTTTTGTGAAATTAGGCATTATATCTGCATTAATATATGGTGTTAAATCTAAAAACAGACCATCACTGCCATGTTTTATAAGGTCATTAGTCGTCAAAACACTCCATGCACCATAAAAAGCATCTGGAAGCTGTCCACTATTTAATGTTAAGTTAAGCTTTTCTTTTTGAACAACTTGTGACCAATCTGTCCAATCAATTTCCAAGTTTGATTTTGCTTCGATTTCTTTTAGAGACTCTACATCTTTAAATGGTGTAAAACCCTCTCCACGAACACCTATAATTTTTACTTTTGCTTTTCCATCTGCTGTTTCAGTTGGCTCTGTTTTTGAACCACAGCCAACAAAAGACGTAGCCAACATAGCTGTTGCTAAAAGTACTGCTAGAATCTTTTTCATTTTCGTTAATACTCTCCTTTTTTATTTTTTATAACATATTTAACACAAATTAGTGTAAATAATATTAACCTTTTACTGAACCTATCATTACACCTTTAACAAAGTGTTTTTGTATAAACGGATAGATAATAAGTGTAGGTACTGTTGAAATAATAATTATACCATATTTCATTGCTTCTGCAAGTTTTGTTCTTTGGAACATATCTGCAAGTTCTTCTGCTGTCGCATTATCCATATTTTGCACTTGTGTTTCAAGCAAAATACCACGAATTATAAGTTGTAGTGGGTAACGTTCTTCGTCTTGTAGATATATTAGACCACGCATATAGTCATTCCAGTGAGCAATAGCATAGTAAAGAACAAGTACAGCGATTACTGATTTTGAAAGTGGAAGAACAAATCTAAAGAAAAATTGTAGTTTTGAACAACCGTCTATTGCTGTTGCTTCTTCAAGTTCAAGTGGGATATTTGCTTCTAGGAAAGTTCTTGCGATAATTACATTATACGCACTAACCGCACCTAAGAATATCATAACCCAAAAAGTATTATATAGGTTTAATGATTGTATTAATAAATATGTTGGTATCATACCACCTGTAAAATACATAGTTACAAGCAAAATACCTGTTATGAACTTTCTGCCTGAGAAATAATTTCTTGATAAAGGGAATGCGATTAACATTGTAAGTGATACATTTAATATTGTACCAAAAAATGTATATATCATTGAGTTCTTGTAACCTGTCCAAATTTGGCTGTTTTTAAATATCTCTTTATAAGAATCAAGAGTAATACCACGTGGATAAAATGTTACATCACCGCTAAGAACCATATATGGATCTGAAATTGATGCAATTATTACAAAATATATTGGATAAGCAACTATTAGTAACACAATACAAAGTAAAATTGTTGTAATAATATTAAAAATTGTATCTTCTTTTGTATTTTTAATAGCTGTTGGCGATTTTTTAATTAAAGTCATTTATTTACTCCTTTCCTACCATAAGCCACTGCCACTTAGTTTTTTAGATATTTGATTTACTGATAAAACAAGTATTACGTTGATAATAGTATTAAATAGACCTATAGCTGCTGAGTAACTAAATTGTCCATTTAATAGACCTATCTTATAAACATAAGTTGCTATGATTTCGCTGGATTCAATGTTAAGTGAGTTTTGTAGTAAGAATGCTTTTTGAAAACCAAGGCTCATAAATTTACCTGTACGCATAATAAACAGAGTAACGATTGTTGGTAGAATTGATGGTAACTCTATGTACCATATTGTTTTAAGTCTCGATGCACCATCTATTTTTGCAGCTTCGTATAAATCAGGACTGATTGAAGAAAGCGCTGCCAAATAAATAATCATACCCCAACCTGTATTCTGCCAAATATCAGACCAAACATAGATATCAGCAAACATTTCAGGTTTTGCTAGGAAGAATATAGGTTCAAAACCGAAAGATTTAAGCACATTATTTACAATACCTGTTGATGGGTGCAAAAATACAGATATCATACCACATAATACAACAATTGAAATAAAGTGTGGGGCATAAGTCATCATTTGAACTGTCTTTTTAAATTTTTGATTACGTACTTGGTTTACAAGTAGTGCCAGTATAATAGGGAATGGAAAACCTGCTATAAGTGAATATATACTTAGATATAATGTATTTTTCAGAATATCCCAAAATTGCGGAGCTTCCAAAAACCTTATAAAATGTTCAAACCCAACCCATGGACTTCCCCAAATACCCTTTGCACCTGAAAATCTTTTAAATGCAATTTGGATACCGTACATTGGACCATAATCAAATATAAAAACGAAGATTAATGGTAACAAACACATCAAATATAATTCTTTGTCTCTATTAAATGCAATCATAAATCTTCTTTTGAATGATTTTTTGTCTGCTAATGTTACTGACGCTGAATTAATTTGCTCTTTTTTCTTTTTAAGTAACAATAATAACACCTCTCAATATTTTTATACTAATTTGTGTACACAAAATCAGCTTCTCAATTTTTGCATACATAATTTTATTTCGACATTATAATAGCATTTTTTCAAGGTTTTGTATATGCACAATTTTAAAAAATATATGCCATTTTTTAAAAAATATATTATTTTGGTCAAATTATATATAAATAAAAGCTGATTTTTGGTTATTATTTTAGTTTTTAAAAATTTGCATACCAATTATATTTAATTTTGCATATAAAATACTTGTACATATATTTGCAAGTATTTATAGGCTATGATATAATCAAGTAAAATCATAATTTAAGTCTGAATACAAACTATCATTAAAGAAAGGTCAATAAATTATGGAAAAACTTATTTATTCAAATCCACTGGCAACTGCCGATGATGTAAAAGACTTTATATTAGAGGGTAAAGCATATATTACTTTTGAAAACAACAGATTGAGATTAAAAAATGTTTTATCAAAAGAAGAATACGGACAACTTGCAAACTATGTTTTTTGGTGTCCTATTGAATTTAAAGATGGTATAAGAATGGAATGGGATTTTTACCCAATATATGAACCGGCTCTTTGTATGATGATGTTTGCCGCAAAAAATAAAGATAATGGAGATATATTTTTACCTGAATTAAAAGAAAGAACAGGTGAATACAACTGCTACTTGCATGGCGATATTAATCTTTATCATTTATCATATTTCAGAAGAAATTTTCCAGAAGAACGTGCTTTTCATATTTGCCAATTACGTAAAAGTAACGGTGGTCACAAACTTGCATCGGGAGGCGACCCTATCCCAAATGTTGAAGATTGCCAAAGTCCTTATCATTTATCTTTAAGTGTTAAAGACGGACATATAGTATTTTATATAAATGACTTAAAAGTTATTGACTATATAGATAATGGTACTGCATTCGGCGAAATATTGAAAGGTGGAAAAATCGGATTTAGACAAATGGCACCTGCTATATGTGAATATGCCAATTTTAAGGTTTATGAAATTTAATAACTGCAATAATTAAAAGGAGGATACTATTATTAAGATTAAAAAAAACTTATTATATATTTTTGCTGACCAATGGGGAGCTCAATCAATAGGCTATAACGATCCACAGATAAACACACCGAATATGAATGCAT
>JAHHTR010000129.1 GCA_020024515.1 Angelakisella sp. | reverse complement strand
CGTGTGCCATCGCTATCATTCAAATAATAGCGATAACCGTTTTTCTCCAATTGTCCACTCTCTGCAACCAAAAACATATGGTAATTTGTTTGCATATTTTTAGCAAGATAGCTATAGGACATACGCTCACCATTGCAATTGTAGGTCAGCTGCAACGCTACAGGCATAAGATTTCCACCATCATCCGGTGAAACTTTTTCTGAAAAAATAAGATTGCCGTTGAAATTGTTTACACTCGCTGTTCCATAGCGAGCTGCGGGAAGACTGGTATAGCTCCAATAATTTTCATAGCCGGTCATATTACGATAGCTAATCCATAAAAGAGGGCGATTTACATTATGTGTTGTGTAGTTGCTAGAGAAAAACCATGCTTTAGCAGGCACTGTTTTATCGGTCGAAAAAACAATACCATTATTTTCCATTTCGCCGCTATACCAGCCTCGTACTAAATCAGTAATTTCAAATTTCAGGTATGTCTTGATAGAGGTTTCTGGTGTCAACATCTTATAATCCAAAATTTCATTTTGACATTGTGGCTGTTGATTCCAACAAAGAGAAGCCGTATCCCACGCTGACGTAACTCGACGCAAATCCATTTGGAAACCGACTTCGCATTGACGAAGGCCCATACCAAGTTTGGCATCTACTACTTTAGAGCCCACACCAATGTCTGGTAAATTTGTAAATTTCAAGTAGCTTTTTGTTTGCCCAAATCCATAAATGTTTCCAACATAAAGGCTACCTCTGTCATTTGTCGTCACTTTAGGATTACCATAACATTTATTTGGATTTTTAGAAGACACAAAAGTGGAATCCATATCTTTGGCATACTGTTCGGTCTGAATACAAGGATCCACTAAAATCGGATAGGCTCGCTCTACATCTTGTGTCCATGATACATCTAATTGCATTCGAACAGTAAAAGTATTTTTCTTTACATTTTCAAGATGTAAAACAATACCGTCGCAGCTTACTCCGTTAGCATCTATCATATAAGGTGCTTCTAAAACGAATATAATATTCCCCTGTTCATCTAAAAGATGAATTGTTTTTTCATCTTTTTGAACAGGTGTAAGACCAACAGCTTTATACTCTGCAACAAATTCTGTAGGCGCTTTTTTGCTGTTTAAATAGAGGTTTTCTTTAAGGCCATCAGGTCCGACAATATATTCTAAATCTGTTTTTTTAAAGATGTTTTTGTATTTGACAGTAGATGTCAAATTCTCTATTGTTGTTTCATCTTCATCAGCTATAACTTTTTGGACTTGTGCAGAAGCGTTTTTGGTATCCGCATATTGCCAAGACAGTTTCAAGCCATCCTTTTCTAAACGAACTAACTTATTTCGATTGCTTTCTTTAGAAAAACGAACACTATAGTTTGAAAATTTATTTTTCAAGTCTTTCTTCTTTACAAGCGCATATGGTGTTGCGTTGTTTTCTTCTTCATCCTCTATTTCAATCAGAGAATTGTCATAGTCAACCCAAGCACCATTTTGTTCAAAATGAACCGGAACCGCATAGGAAACAGCCTGCATTGTACCATCGCTCATTTTAAAATGTTTAACATTTTGTTCACGCTTTGAAATATCTTCATTAAGAACATATGGAACTTGTTCTTCCGTCTTTGGTTCTTCTTCAACAGTTTCGCTGTTCTGTGTTTCAGTAATAGCTGTATCCGGAGTAGCGAAAGCTGCAAAAGCCTGCATAGGTACTACTTCAAAAAGTAATACGACAGACAATAATGTAGATAAAATTTTTAACACTAGTTTTGATTTACTGCTCATAATTTCTCCTCCATTTTCTTTTTCTTTCTTATATTACTTTTTTGTTAAAACTTCACTCCCTTTTTTAGCTTAATTATTTTCATTATTAAGCGTATCTATCCTACGGTGAAAATGCAATAAAAAAGTCTAAATGTGGGAAAATATGACCTGAATATGAAAAAACGCACTATCATTTTTCGATAGTGCGCTTATAGTTATGTTATTTACAAAAAGAAATCGTGCAGCAAAAAAACAAATTCTATTTTTCTACCGCAAACCGTTTTATATTACTGATTTGGGAAATGCAATCACCGTTTTAAAAAGTTTTTGCTCTTCGTTATATTCCCAATCATACATACCGCTGTATTTTTCAACAACTTTCAAAACACTTTTGAGTCCCAGGCCATGCAAGCGTTTTTCCGGTTTAGTTGTTTTAAGTTTAGAGCCTTCCACAATGGGAGGAATGTCACAAGAGTTTTCTAATACCAACGCATCATATCTTTTACTTCTTGAATAAAGGGAAAAAGATATGCGCTTTTCCTGTGACTGTTCTGCAGCTTCCATAGAATTATCTAATAAATTATTTAGAATGGTTGACAAATCCGCATCTTCAATATAGTGCAAATTCGCAGTTTTTACATTGACTGAAAACTGCAAATGATTTTTCTCGCAAAGCTTAATATACTTACTGATAATCAAATCCAGGATTTTATTTTGACTGATGCCAATGGAACTAAATTTATCTAGGGACGGATAAATAGAATCTATATATTTTTGCACAGATTCCATATTTTCCATATTACAGATTTGCATAAGATGATTTTTGGTATCATGCGCCAAAATTTGCATTTCTTTGTTGGACTGATCCACAATTTCAAAGTATTTTTGGTCTATTTCCTGTTTTTGCTGTATCGCCCTTAAATCGCTTAATTCCGCGGATTCCTTTTGAGCAACTTCAAATGCATAAAATACAATTACCGTAGAAAGTAAAACTAAGAAGGCTATACCAATGGCAAAGAAATATAGTTCCGTTGACAGAGTATATTGAATAATTACTTTCGCAAAAATAGTAAGTATAATAATTCCGGATATTGGTAGTATCAGCATAATCCAATACGGTTTGAAATTTTTTTGATTGCGTTCCTTTTTCGCAAACAGAAACGCTATGATAAGAGCAATGATAAAATAGACCAATTTACTAATTACAACATTGATTACATAAACATCTGCTTGAGGCTGAAAATTTAAAGATTGCTCCGTTAATAAAGCTACAAAAGGCATTGTTATTGCTTCACTGGAAACCATCACTCCTAATAGTATGCAAGAGTGAAAAAGTGCTGTTTGAAAATTAATAGAAAATAAAGAAAAAAGCAACAACGAATTAATCAAAATAATACTGAGCGCTATCAAAGGTAATCTATGCATCTCATAAAAAACAAGCAAAACAGCATATCCCGCTGCAATCCCAAGGACTCTTATCCAAAATTTTTTATATGATAAAGAAATTAACTTCGCATAGAAATTAAAAACCCAAGCTTCAAAGATATAAAGGAATATATCAATTACTAACATTTTCCAATCCATAGCAATTATTCCCCTTCAATAAAGCTCATAAATTGTTTGCGAAATTGTGCTTGCTTTCGTGGAGCAACTGATATTGTAACTGAAGGAAAGAACTCACTACTTACTTCAATAGCATCTCTTTTAAACAAAGAAACATACTTTAAATTCACAATATAACTATTATGTGGCACAGCAAAGAACGTACAATTCAAAAGTTCTCGGAAATGAGAAATCGGTTCTTTGCACTGCATAATTCCATTGGTAGTATAAAAAGTTGTGGTTTTATGCAGGACTTCTACATATATGATATCTGATTTTTTGAGTTTCTTTATGGTATTTTCTTTGGTATGAATCAGTATGTGGCTATGATTGATTTCATCAATGGCTTTTTCCAGTGCGGAAGTAATACGTTCTTGTGTAATAGGCTTATCAATAAAGCGCAGCACATTCACATCCATGGCTGCATCCAAATATTTTCTGTAATTCGTAATAATAATTACGATAGTATTTGGCGAAGATTTCAAAATTTGTTCTGCAACCGTTATACCATCTGTATCTCCCAACTCAATATCCAAAAACAGAATATCAAAAGTTGTTTCTTCTTCTAATAAACTACCGCCATCCTCAAAGACAAAGATAGCGGTATCTAAATTGTTAATTTCAGAATAATATTTCACATAAGTGTACACAGAATTTCTGCATTCTAAATTATCATCACATATAGCTATCTGCATATTTCTCCCCACAAATCAAAAAATACTTTAATATTACTATATTATAATGAATCCTTTCAATTTGGCAAGAATAAACTTTATTTAATAAATATATCTAAAATTTGCGACACTTTTTCTCGTTCATTATCAGAGCACAATTGTATTTTACTCATAATTTCTTGACTTACATCCGGATGAACTGCACCGCATAAAAAATAATCTGCGCTGGTTTTGAGTGTATCGCACAAATCCACAAAAGTATTAAAGCTCGGTGTTGATTTTCCGTTTTCAATATTAGATAAATGCGTAGCCGATAAGCAGACCAGTTCTGCCAGTTCTTTTTGACTAATACCAAGTTCTGTGCGCCTAATTGCAATTCGTTTGCCAAACTTTTTCAAATTTATACTCATATACTTTCCCCTCCAAATAAATTCTTCGTTTATATTTTATCATTTATTCTTCTTCATATAAATAAAGTGTCAAAATATAACATTTGTTATATTTAATTCACATAAAAAAATAAAATAGTATATTGCTGTTTTTTTAATTTTTTGCTTTTAAGTCTGTTTTTTCTGCAATTAGGTTTTCCAGATTGAAGATTCTGTCCATATTTGTTAGCATTAAAATACCAAAAACAAAGGGGGATTTTTTTATGAAAAAGACATTATCCATTTACAAGAGCGTCATTAAAAATGCACTCAAAGAGAATGCTAACAGCACATCTAGCTATTTTTGCTATCAGCCCAAAGCTCCTGAGAAATTAAAAGATTTTTCTAAAGATGCTAAATAAGCTTGGCAAACAGATTACAGATGTTATTATTCAAAAAGGCTATATCGAAGAAGATGAGCGAGAACTCTATGAATATGGATTCTTTATCGTCTCCTCCAAGATTGTCTATTTGTTAATAACATCTGTATTTGGTTTGATTCTAAATGTATGGATGGAAAGTCTTATTTTTTTCATCGCATTTGATCTTATCCGGAAATACGCCGGAGGCTTTCATGCTGCAACAGAATTATGTTGCACGATGATAACAAGCGGTGCCATTTTTATAAGCCTTTGCATTATAAAAGCTTCCTACACTTACGATTTGCATTTACTGCTGTTTATTCTCAGCTTATATTTTTCATTGGTTATTTTTTTATTTGCGCCTATGGATACCCCGGAAAAGCCGTTATCCGGCACAGAGAAAAAGAGATTTCGACAAAGAACATGGCTTTATTTAGCACTAATAACAGTAAGTATCCTTATTGCATACATCACAGCTGCGAATTTTTTATTTTCTCCGTGTTGTATGGCTGTAATTTTAGAAGGCATTTTACTCTTAGCCGGAAAAATCAAAACACTTACCGTTAAGACTTCTTAATTCATATTTGTTATAGCAGAGTTGCTTATTTTGTACGCCTAATCATTTCCCATTTTACTCAACCGAGGCTTCAAGATAAGCAACTTTTTTTGCTTTTATCATTAACAAAAAGCGAGGCGTATATTTTGTTCTTTATAAACACATTCTAGATGTCTTTCTTTGCAAGATTATAGCACAACAAGGATCTAAATGGTTAAATTTTAATCATCTAGGTCTATTTTTTTGTCATTTAGGCTCTTTCATTGAATTCTCCTTATAATTTTGCTATTTTTATTATATGTAAAAGCCCATCGAATCCCGTCAAATATAGCCGTATTCGGTAAAAATATTTAGTTTAGAAATAGCACATAGAGGGATAAAACATATCAAATAATAATGCTTACAAAACAAAGCGATTCCTCGGGTGCTTGTCTGCTAAAATTTCGCGAATTTTGCTCGTACTGATATGGGTATAAATTTGCGTTGTTGTAATAGAACTGTGCCCTAAAAGCTGCTGAATATATCGTATATTTACATCCTCCTCTAACAATGCA
>JAHHTR010000128.1 GCA_020024515.1 Angelakisella sp. | reverse complement strand
TTTTCAAATTTACTGTTTTCTGCGCATTTACTTAGAGACGGACACCTTTGGCAAACATATCCCTTAATATTCTTCAAATAAGTTTAATTTACCATGTAAAATCATTTTCATTTTTATAATTGAGTTTACCATAGAACGTACAGAATTATTTACAGCCAATATGTGTTCAATATTTGTAACATTTACCACAACTTTTTGTATTTTCTCTTATTATATATTATATATTTTTTCGGCTATTAAGTAAAAACAAATTTCAGCTAAAAAATGGTTTTAATATACTCTGTAATATATTATCCTATTTGTATCTTACTGTTTATCAAATACGCAGATAAACCTTTTATTTAAATTTCTCTATGTTTGTTTATGGTTATATTATATATATTTTTTCTTTAAATGCACGAAATTTTCTGCAATATGTCAATATTTTTTTATGAATTTATTTTGTTATAATTATATTGTATAGAAAAGTTAATAAAAAATTAATAAGTTATAAACTAAAACGGAGGATACTATGGATATTATAATGTTCATTAAACTTTTTGGTGGACTGGCACTTTTCCTATTTGGTATGAATGTATTAAGTTCAAGTTTAGAAAAAGCATCAGAAGGTAGATTAGAATCAATTCTTGAAAAACTTACGGGTGGAATATTACAATCTGTACTTTTCGGTACAGTAGTTACAGCAGCCATTCAGTCATCATCAGCTACAACAGTGGTTGTTGTAGGTCTTGTAAATGCCAAAATATTAAAATTGCGTCAAGCAATAGGCATTATTATGGGCGCCAATATAGGTACAACCATAACTGCACATGTTTTACGTTTATCAGATATAGAATCAACAAATTTCTTTTTGACACTTATAAAACCTACAACTCTCGCACCGCTGATGGCTACAATAGGTATTGTACTGTTCTTTGCTGGCAAAACCGATAAAATAAAAGAAATAGGTAATATGCTACTTGGTTTCGGCGTACTGTTTACAGGTATGTTCCAAATGGAAGCAACTATGAAACCTCTTGCAGAATTACCAAAATTTTCCGAACTATTCCAAACAATGTCCAATCCTGTTTTGGGAGTACTTGTTGGTGCCGGTATTACTGCACTTATTCAATCTTCATCAGCATCAGTCGGTATTTTACAGGCTCTGTCATCAACCGGCAGTATCAGTTGTGCATCAGCTTTTCCTATTATCTTGGGACAAAATATAGGTACTTGTATCACTCCTATTATGGCAAGTTTCGGTGCAACAAAAGGTGCTAAACGTGCAGCCCTTGTTCATGTCTGTTTTAATGTGGTAGGTACAATATTGTTCTTAACAGGATTGTATGCTTTTGAATACACAATAGGATTTGAATTTTGGAATGACCCAATAACAAAAGGTGGAATAGCAAACTTCCATTCAATATTTAATATATCAGTTACTTTACTATTGATGCCATTTACACGGTTGCTTGAAAAAATAGCATATACAATTATCCCATCAGATAAAGAAGAAACAAAAATTACTGATGTTATAGCAAGCCTCGATGATCGTTTGCTTGTATCTCCCGGTCTTGCAATACAACATGGAAGAAATGCTGTTTATAATATGACAGAACTTGCACAAGAAAACTTTGAGATTTCTAAGAAATTGATAATAGGTGATACAGATAATAATCTTATCGATACATTATTAAAAAATGAGTCAGCTTTGGATACTTTGCAAGATAAAATAGAAGGCTACGCAATAAAGATATCTAAAAAGCATCTTACAGAAAACAGTAAGACAGAGATAAGTGAACTTCTCCATATGTTGGGCGAATTTGAAAGAATAGGAGACCAATGTGAAAATCTTTTAGATGCATCACAAAATAAAAAAGCGCAGTTCTCCGATGAAGGTTTGGAAGATATGAAGCTTATATACAGTGCAGTAGAAGATATACTTATAACAACAATAAAAGCATATAAAAATAACGATGTTAAAATGGCAAGACGTATAGAACCTCTTGAACAAGTTATTGATATACTTGAAGATGAATTAAAGAAAAAGCATATTGAAAGATTGCGTGACGGCAAATGTACAGTTGACGCTGCATTCCCATTTGTTGAAGCACTTACATCTTTGGAAAGAATATCTGACCATTGCTCCAATGTTGCGGTATTCGTAATATCTGCAAATGAAAAATTCGCGGATATTAATTCACATGCATATTTATCTGATTTACATAACGGTAACTCTCCTGAATATGATGGATACTATAAAGAATACAGCCAAAAATATCTAAAATAATAATTATTAAATACTATATCCCTAAAATAAATTTCCTAAGATTATGGAAATTTATTTTAGGGATATAGTTTTATATTAAAATTATAAAAAATATATCATACCTATTGCTAATATAATAATATATATAGTATAATGCTATATGTGAATATATTTTCACATACTGTACATATATTATAAAAAAATATACGGTATAATTTAAAGGAGTGGTTTATAAATGAATATTTGGCATGATTTAAATCCAAAACGTGTATCTTGTGAAGATTTTGTTGCAGTTGTAGAGATAGAAAAAGGCAGTAAGAAAAAATACGAGCTTGATAAAGAGACAGGCTTTATAATGCTTGACCGTATTTTGCATACATCTACACACTATCCTGCAAACTATGGCTTTATTCCCAGAACATACGGTGATGATTTAGACCCATTAGATGTACTGATACTTTGTTCAGAACCACTTGAACCGCTAACACTTGTCCGTTGCTATCCTATCGGTGTAATATCTATGATAGATAATGGCAGACATGACGAAAAAATAATTGCGATACCATTTAGTGATCCTACATATAATGGATATACAGATATTTCGCAATTGCCAAAACATATTTTTGAGGAAATGTCGCATTTCTTTACTGTTTACAAAGCACTTGAAAACAAAACAACAGCAGTAAATGAGACCAGTGGTGCGGAAAAGGCGAAAGAGATAATTGCAAATGCTCTTGAATACTATGTAACAAAATTTTGCAAGGCATAATAGTGGCCAATTTTTAGTTAATATCTCGATTAAAAATTTAATACTAAAATATTTATAGAAAAATGGAGTTGATCTTTTTTTGGACGTCACGTCGCTTGTCTTAATTTTAATTTTATTGTTTTTTTCAGCATTCTTTTCATCTATCGAAACAGCATTTTCATCAGTAAATATGCTTCGTTTGCGTAGTATGGTTGATGAAGGTAACAAAAAAGCAAAAACAGCAGTTAAACTACTTACACACTTTGACAAATTTCTTGCCACCGTACTTGTTGGTAACAACGTTGTAAATATAGCTCTTTCATCTATATCTACTGTTATGGCAACCAAAACTTTTGGTCCGGGCTCAGTAGCTATTACAACAGGTATTATAACATTTTTGGTTTTAACTTTCGGTGAAATTATACCGAAAAGTTTTGGTAAAGAAAAAAGTGAATTTTTGGTTCTTAATACAGCTAAAATTCTTGACATTTTGTGTATAGTGCTTACACCGATTACTCTTTTCTTTTTGTGGTTACGAAAAGTACTTTCTCGTGGAAGTGATGGGGAAAAACAACCTACAATCACCGAACAAGAGCTTATGTATATGTTGGATACCATAGAAGAAGAAGGTGTACTTGAAGAACAAGAAAAAGATTTGGTTCAATCGGCACTTGAATTTGATGAAACTACTGTACAAGAAATTTTGACACCTCGTGTAAATGTGGTTGCTCTCGATATAGACGAAAGTAGCGAAAAAATACTTGAAACTATACGTACAGAGCGTTTTTCTCGTTTACCTGTGTACAAAGACAGTATTGATAACATTGTAGGTTGGGTTCATACAACAGATATTTATGATTGGGTACTTGACGGTAAAGAAATTTCTCTCGAAAAGCTTAAAAAATCTGTTATGTACATACATCGTACAAAGAAAATATCTATTCTTTTGACAGAATTTCAAAAGAAAAAAATGCACTTAGCTGTTGTTATTGATGATTACGGCGGTACACTTGGTATTATTACAATGGAAGATATCCTAGAAGAACTTGTTGGTGAAATTTGGGATGAAGATGATGAGATAATTAATTCTTATCAAGCAATAAACGAAAACACATATTGCGTAAACGGTGATTTAAATATTTATGAATTTTTCGAAAATATTGATTATCAACCGCCAAAATTTGATCCTGATTATAATACAATTAATGGTTGGGTTTTAGATAAACTGGAACATATACCACACCAAGGAGAAACTTTTGAAGATGGTATACTGTTTGTAAAAGTTTTGGAAGTAGTAGACCAGTTTGTTTCAAAAGCAGAAGTAATTGTAAATAGAGTAGAATCAACAAAAGAATAAATATATAATATTAAAATACAACAGGACGGTTCGCCCGTCCTATGTATTTTTGTACAGAATAAATTAGTATTTGGCAATAGAACAAGGAGTGTACATTTTGGAAACAAGCAGAACAAACAAAACAGATAACAAAAAACATACAGTATCAATAGGTATAGTATTTGTTATACTGTGTATAATAGGTATATTTACACTTTTGCAAATATCATTTAAGGCAACAAAAAGTATATTGGCAAATTTGGACACAAAGCATAAATATGAGGAAAAGTTGTTTCCTATTGTAATGTTTGACCCTCCTACATTTGAAAATCCATCAACATTGCGTGAGATTGACTTGATGACATATTGTGTATGGGCAACTATTTTAGGTAAAAACAGAGATAAATATAGCTACGATGATAATATGTTTATAGTTGTTCCAGCAAGTGATGTTGATATGACAGCACATACACTTTTTGGAAATACAGTATCACTGTCTCATAAAACATTTAGTGACTTTGAAAACTCATACGAATATGATGAAACTACAAAGAGCTACCATGTACCAATGATTGCATTGACAGCTTTCTACGTTCCGAGAGTAGAAGATATGGTTAAAAGCGGTGATAAGCTATTCTTAAAGGTGGGATATATTCCACCAAAAACTATTATGAATGTTAATTTTAGCGGCAAAGAAGATAGCGAACAAGAAGCTGCAAAGTATATGATATATGAAATGCACAAAAATAAAAATGACTATTTTTTATATGCCATAAAAGATGCCAGCGGTGTTGGTGACAATATGGGTAGTGGTTTAAAACCAAGCTATGATAATGTAATGGATAGTATAAAAAATCAGTTAGACAGTAATACTATACCCAAAAACGAAGATGATTATTTATTACCCAATACCATTCCGGAAATACCATCAAAAGATAAAATACACGGTTCGCAAGGTGAGAAAGGTATAACGGAATTTTATTCTATTCCCGCTCCACCAAAAGAAAATACAACAATAAATGGTTAAAAAGTTTATTAATGTATAAAAATTTTATATTAGCTAACAATAAATGTGTTCATTTAATATGGGCACATTTATTGTTTTATACTTGAAAGGAGTAAAAGAAAATGTCACTTACAACAAAAGAACTAACTTGTTTAAAAGAACAATTAGGCGGTGAACAAATACTTGTAAAGAAATTTACAAAATATGCCGAAATGTGTACAGATGCAGAATTAAAAACAAAACTAAATGCAGTGGCAAATAAACATCAAGAACACTACAATACATTGTTAAACCAATTAAAATAAAAATAGAGGTATTAATAAAATGATTGAAGTAAATAGAACTTTTGCGGATAAAGAAATGCTTACAGATGCTTTGACATCACAAAAACACGAAACAGGACTATATAATATGTTTGCAAATGAATGTGATTGTGAAAATTTGCGTCAAGTAATAATGAATATATTAAATGAAGAACACAGTATACAAATGGACCTTTACAAAGAAATGAGTAAACGTGGTTGGTATCCTGTTAAACAAGCTCAACAAGAAGAAATAACACAAGTATTAAATCAATTTGAAGGTAACAATTAATAAAAAAACTAATAGGTAGAGTCTTTCTACCTATTAGTTTCAGAGTGTAGAAAAAGCCCAAAATCCGATTGAGATTTTGGGCTTTTGATTT
>JAHHTR010000013.1 GCA_020024515.1 Angelakisella sp. | reverse complement strand
AAATAATGTTTTCTATAATCGCATTTTTGATTTTTGGAATATTTATATCTTATATATTATACGGTAGTGAAAGTAATAATTTTTCACAAGAAAACAGCAGCAGTACATCTGTAAATACACCTATCATCGAAAAAAACGAAACATATAATAGTGTAAAGGACTATTACTGCATAAAGATTATCGATGACAAATTGACGGTTATAAAAAATGATGAAAAAACACCTGAAATGATTTTTAATATTTCTGTAAAAATGCTACCAGAATATGACAGACAGAAATTAAAAGATGGTGTGTATGTTTATAGTTATGATGAACTGATTAAAAAAATAGAAGATTATACAAGTTAAAAAACAGCCAACATCGAATTTTTTGCAGTGGTCGTATCCTTTATGCTTTTTTCAAATTGATAATTTTGAATTTTTATTTTTGTATTAATTTCAAATAAAATATTATCATTTGCATAAATGCAATCATTCATAAAGTAAATACCATCACTTATTTTATAGTTTGAATATATGTCTTTACATTTAAAAGTCATAATGTAAGACTTATTTTCAGTGATATCCAATAGCAATAATTTATCAATATCTATCTTTATTATTTTATCATAGCATTTATCCAATAACTCATTAAAGTTTGTGTCAATAACAGTTTCTTTTCCATTTTTGGCTACAATGGCATACCCGTTTTCAAAGTATGATATATCATCATATGGTAGTAGAGTATATGCACCATTACTATTTATATAACCCAACATATTGTCTTTATTTATTAAAGCAAAATTATTATAAAAATCAAAAGCTTCGTCAAAAATACAGTCAATTAATTCTTTAAAATTTTTATTACAATAGCCATATTTGCCATTATTTTTTATTATTGCAATATTTCCGCTAAGCTTATGTATCTCATCATAAGGTTTTGAATAGTTTGGTTTTTGAATATCGGATATATCAACTACTTTATATTTGCTTAGTGAACTGTCATAAATAGTGTATTTTTTATCGTAGTATAGGTCAATACTTGCAAATTGTATAGGTACAAGTATTCTGTTTAAACTGTCAACCAAACCATATTTTGTTTCGCTGTTTTGAGTTGATGATACTTTGTATATATTTTGACCAAGAGATTCGATAGTATTGTATGGCATAATAGAAAGGGTTTTGTTATCTTCTTGAATTAATATAAAGCCGGTTTTGACGGTATTGTCTTCTTCATTAAGAATAGTATATTCAGCGATACCATTATTATTAAAACTTGTGATAGTTGAAAAAATACAAGGCAAACAAAATGAGCCTTTTTGATTAATTATTCCATATTTATTATCTAAACATACTCTTGCAAAACCACGATCAAAATTAAAAGCATTTTGAAAATGATTATTTATGTTTGTGGGGCGAGATTTATCATTTCCTAAATATATGTATGAATATGGATTTTTGTCTTTGGTTTTTTCTTTTATTATCATATAATCATCAAAGCTATCTGATACATATTCTCGAATAAAGACAGGTATATCGTTGAATATTTTTTTCATATTTATATTCAAAACATTGTTGTATATACCTTGCCTTATTCTTGCAAAGCCATTTACAAAATCAGATACATAATCATATACACACTCAACAACTATTTTACCAAAAGCATCAATAAATCCCCATTTTCCATTTTGCTTTACGGCAGCATAGCCATACTTAAAAATACTTTCATCTTCAAATTGACAAGGTATTTTTTCCTGACCATATAAATCCACAAAACCATAGAGAGAGTCTTTTTTGATAATACCCATACCGCCCGAAAAAATATTTACTTCATCGTATTGCGGTTTACATATAAGTTCTCCGCTGTTTTTTATATAGCCCCATTTATAATTGAGTAGCACAGGTGCGACATTTTCATTCATATAGTAAACATTGTCAAAAGGAATCAGTTTTATTTTTTTGTTCATTCGATTTATGTATAAATAAATTTTATTTCCATCAAAATCAACATCTTTAAAATAACTGTTATAATACTCTCCATAAGATAAGTATTTTGGTTCAATTAAAATTTGTCCGAAACTGTCAGCAAAACCCCATTTTTCATTTTGATATATGCAAAAAATATCATCATCGGCTGATACGATTTTGTCGTATACAGCATCCAGTATTAACTCAAAGTTTTTGTTAATCAAACCATATTTATTATTTTTTATAACTATTGCAACATCTCCTATAAAGTCAATATAAGTATCAAATTTTTTATCAAAAGGTGATATGGTTATTTCTTTAAATTTATCAAAAACAACATTTTCTGTGTCGTATATTAGTGGATTTACGGGTTCTTTTATAGATTTTAAAAGGGTTTTTAGTTTTTCTTTTGCAAAAAAAGTAGGTAAAATAACTTTACCATAAGTATTTATAATACCATATCTACCATTTTGCTCAACTATAAAAATATTATTTTTTTTGACAAATTCACATATTGTGTAATTATCATTCTTATTGTCGTCTAAAAGTTCATTTATTATTTGATTTTTGGTTAGATAATCATATTTATTCATTGTATACCTCTATATTATTCTATGTTATTGTAATTTTCTGCATTATTAATGATAAAGTACTTCTTTTATATTTTTAAGTGAAATTTAGTTTATGATATATTAGAAAAATCCCATTTCACTATGTGTTTAATAGATAGTGTAACGGGATTTTGTTTTTAATTTTAATTTTTAGCTACTGAGTAATCAATATAAAATAGTTTATTATCAACAGGTTCTAAGCCGATTACATCAGATGTTGGTTGAACATTCATTGCCAACGCCATAGCAAGTTTTGCAGTAGTTTCGGCAAGCTGAGCATCGTCAAAGCCAAGAGCCATTAATACAGATTCGTTTTTCATAAATTCTTCTGTATTATCATCATATTGCAGTATAACTATTTTTTGTTTTGGTAATTTTTTAAATTCATCAGGATTATTAAAATAGTCAAGTGTTCGTTTTAGTTCAACTGAATTATCAAATATCAAGACTTCACATTTTTTAATAATGGTTTGATCTATTTCTTTAAATAAATCGTAGTCATATTTTTTAACTTGAGTGTTTATAGGATTATCAACATTTATGCCCAACTCATCAAGAGAGTCTACCAATTCGTCAGCAAAATTTTCTGATTTTTCGTTTGACAAAACAGTTGCATATTTTATTGTTTCATCTTCTTGGATAATATCCAAATCTTCAAGTTTATCTGTAAATAAAGTGAATATTTCTTTTGCTATTGCATCTTTAAATGATGTATTGTTATAGCCAAGGTAGTATGCCTTGTCATAACTTTGCAAAAGATTTTTGTCAGGTTCATTGCCTATAAAGATAAGACCGATATTTTTTGATGCGGCTTGTTCAATAAAGTATTGAACATTGCTTTCTGCATTAATTTCCAAAATGATAACGTTATAGTTTTCTGCTATCATTTTATCAAACATATTTTTTTGTGTTTCGTGACTGTTTGAAGAATAGATAGTGTTAAAGTTAGAACCTAAATTTAAACGTTTATCCAAAGTGCGTTTTAAACGAGCCGAACTTAAATCATCACCTGTATGGAACAGCAGACCGACTTTTACATCATTTGAAATTGACATTGGCATAGCAACTGCTCTTGTAGTAGGCTCATTTGCGGTAAGCAGAGCTCTCGAATTGATACACATATTTTGTGCTGCTTGCATATGACTTACTTCTTCTGTACTTTGTGGAGTTGTTGTAGTTTCTATATAAGAAAACAGTGCTAACCCTGCAAGTATTGATATTAAAAGATGTTTCATTCTTTTTTTGGCATCTCCCTAATTTTTAAATTTATAAAATATTTGTTTGAACAACTAAACAGTGTTAAATTTTGTTGAATTTAATTCATAATTAATTTTATTTTTATAAATAAATATTAATATATCGTACCCAATAATATTAGCACAAATAGATATAAAAAGCAAGCATTATAAACAGATTTATATAAAAGTTTACATATTATTTAAATAAATATAAAATTTAATAGTTTTATAAATAATAAATGACAGAATATTTTTGTCTATTAGTTGACAAATTTAATTTAATATGTTATCTTATTAGCATATATAAAAAAGACTATGATAAAGACAGTAATTTATAATGAACACTTAAAGAGAGCGAATAGTTGGTGGAAGTTTGCAGTCAGTATTTATAGATGAAAATCACTTTTGAGTTGCAATGTAGAAAGACAGTTTATTATTTAGACTGTTGAGTAAATATTGACGGTGTTCCCCGTTACAGGAAACGCATATATTGGTATGTAAGTAATAGGTGGTATAGAAAGTTGACTAAGATTATAGCCTTCGTCCTGTTGCGGACGGGGCTTTTTTTTATTACCTGTTAATATTGAAAATTTTAATTTAAAAACAAAGGAGTATTGCAAATGTACAAAGAAGTTTCTACAAGTCAAAATTTTGTTGACAGGGAAAAAGAAATTGTTAAGTTTTGGAATGATAACAAAGTTTTTGAGCAAACAGTTGAACAAAGCAAAGGTAAACCACAATATACATTTTATGACGGACCACCAACAGCTAACGGTAAGCCACATATAGGTCACGTTCTCACACGTGTTATAAAGGATATGATTCCTCGTTATCGTATAATGAAAGGTTATGATGTTCCACGTAAAGCTGGTTGGGATACGCATGGACTACCTGTTGAGCTTGAAGTTGAAAAACTACTTAATATAAACGGTAAAGAACAAATTGAGGAATACGGACTTGACCCATTCATAACAAAATGTAAAGAATCAGTATGGAAATATAAGGGAATGTGGGAAGAATTCTCAAATATCGTAGGATATTGGGTAGATATGGAAGATCCTTATGTAACATACGACAATAATTTTATTGAGTCAGAATGGTGGGCATTAAAAGAAATTTGGGACAAAGGCTATCTATATAAAGGCTTTAAGATAGTACCATACTGCCCACGTTGCGGTACTCCGCTAAGCAGTCACGAGGTAGCACAAGGATATAAAGATGTAAAAGAACGTTCGGCTATTGTTCGCTTTAAAGTAAAAGATGAAGACGCATATATACTTGCATGGACTACAACTCCATGGACACTTCCTTCAAACGTTGCGCTGTGTGTAAATCCTAATGAAACTTACGTTAAAGTAAAGAGCGGAGAATACACATATTATATGGCTGAGGCTTTGCTTGATACAGTATTGGGCGAAGGTAACTGGGAAGTTTTGGAAACATACAAAGGTAAAGAACTTGAATATAAAGAGTACGAGCCACTATGGAACTTTGTAAATCCAACCGAGAAAGCATGGTATGTAACTTGTGATAGCTATGTAACACTTACAGACGGTACAGGCGTAGTGCACACTGCCCCGGCATTCGGTGAAGACGATGCTCGTGTGGGAAGAAACTATAACTTACCATTCGTACAACTTGTTGACGGTAAAGGTGAACTTACAAAAGAAACTTTGTGGGAAGGTATTTTCTGTAAAGATGCCGATAAACATATTCTTGTAGATTTGGAAAAGAGAGGTTTGCTATTTGACGCACCTGTATTTGAGCATAGTTATCCACATTGTTGGAGATGTGATACACCGCTTATATACTATGCAAGAGAATCATGGTTTATCAAGATGACAGCGGTAAGCGAAAATCTGATTAAAAACAACAATACCGTAAATTGGATGCCTGAAAGTGTTGGTAAAGGACGTTTCGGTGACTGGCTTAAAAATGTACAGGATTGGGGTATTTCACGTAATCGTTACTGGGGTACACCGCTTAATATTTGGCAATGTGACTGTGGACATCAACACGTAATAGGAAGTATTGCTGAACTAAAAGAAATGAGCGATAACTGTCCTGAGAACATTGAATTGCACCGCCCATATATTGACGATGTTACAATAAAGTGCTCAAAATGCGGCGACACAATGCGTCGTGTACCGGAAGTTATAGACTGTTGGTTTGACAGTGGTTCTATGCCATTTGCTCAACATCACTATCCATTTGAAAATAAAGATAAATTTGAAGCACAGTTCCCTGCTGATTTCATCAGTGAGGCTGTTGACCAAACACGTGGTTGGTTCTATTCACTTCTTGCTATATCAACATTGTTATTTGACAAAGCTCCATACAAAAATGTTATAGTATTGGGACACGTTCAAGACGAAAACGGACAAAAGATGAGTAAGTCAAAAGGTAATGCGGTTGATCCTATGGAAGCACTTACAACTTATGGTGCAGATGCTATACGTTGGTATTTCTATACAAACTCTGCACCTTGGCTACCTAACCGTTTTCATGGTAAAGCAGTTGTTGAAGGACAAAGAAAAGTTCTTTCAACACTATGGAATACTTATGCTTTCTATGTTCTATATGCAAATATAGATAATTTTGATCCAATTCAATATAGTATTGATGATTGTAAACTATCCGTTATGGATAAATGGTTACTGTCAAGACTGAATACAGTAATAAAAGATACAGATAACAATCTTGAAAACTATCGTATTCCTGAGTCTGCACGTGTAATCAGCGACTTTATTGATGAACTGAGTAATTGGTATGTTCGCCGTTGTCGTGAACGTTTCTGGGTAAAAGAATTGACAGAGGATAAGAAAGCTGCATATATGACTTTATATACAGCACTGGTTACTCTTTGTAAAGTGGCTGCTCCGCTAATTCCGTTTATAACAGAAGAAATATATCAAAATCTTGTTTGCGGTACAGACAAATCAGCGCCAATTAGTGTTCACTTGTGTAGATATCCTGTTGCTGACGAAAGCAAGATTGATAAAGAGTTAGAAGAAAATATGGACGAGGCGCTAAAAGCAATAACACTTGGACGTGCAGCACGTAATGAAGCTAACCTTAAAAACCGTCAACCACTTGCTCATATTTATGTTACAGGTGAAAAGGCAATCCCTGAGCTATTCTGTGATATAGTTAAGGAAGAACTTAACATAAAAGATATTGCATTTATTCATGATGCCGATAAATTCGTTAAGTATACATTTAAGCCACAGCTAAAAATTCTCGGTGCAAAATTCGGTAAACAAATAGGAGAAGTTCGTACAGCGCTTGCTGAAATTGACGGTAACGCTAAGAAAAAAGAGCTTGATGAGACAGGTTTTATGACAATAACATTGTCAACAGGCGATGTAAAACTTTCATCAGAAGAAGTTTTGATTTCAACAACAAAGGCAGAAGGCTTTGTATCTGCAAGCGAAAATGGTGTTACAGTTGTCCTTGATACAACTCTTACAGATGAACTTATCGAAGAAGGTTTTGTTCGTGAGATTATAAGTAAAATTCAGTCAATGCGTAAAGATGCTGATTTTAACGTTATGGATAACATTGTAATAGGCGTTGGCGGTAACGCTAAGATAGCTGATATTATGAAACGCAATAAAGAAGAAATTTGTAACGATACACTTGGTGTTGATATTACAGATGAAATCACAGAGATTAATCAAGAGTGGAACCTAAATGGCGAACTTGCAACAATATCTGTTAAAGTAAAAAACAACTGATTTATGATAAATATGTGTTTTTTAGAAAAAAAGTGGCATAAAATCGCTTTTTAGACGCAGTTTTTTAATTAAAACTATTGCTTTTTATTTAAATACGTGTTATTATAGACACAGAATAATTATTTTAAGCGAAAGAGTGGGTTTTCCCACTCTTTCATTTATGTTTAAGGAAAATAATATTTTTAATAATTACGATTTAATAATTATTAAACTTTTGATGACCAAAGGAGTGTTATTGTGGCAGTTAAAAAATCGACTGTGGATATGGCAATAGACCTTGCCGATAAATTACTTGAAGAAATGAATTTGCTTTTGTGGGATGTAACATTTGCAAAAGAGGGAAGTATATGGAGATTGACTTATTTTATTGATAAAGAGGGCGGTATATCCATAGATGATTGTGAAAAGTTTAGTCGAGCAGTTGAAGTGTTACTGGATAATGCTGATTTTATACAGCAAAGCTATACACTTGATGTTGCATCTCCCGGGGTAGAACGCCTACTTACACGAGATTTTCATTATGATGTATTGAATGGTGAAAAGATAGATGTACGTTTGATAAGAGCGATTGACGGTGTGCGTGATTTTTGCGGCACACTTGCGAGAGCTGATGACAAAACATTTACAATTCAAACAGAAAATGACGAAGAAATAACATTCAATAAAAAAGATACAGCAGTTGTACATCAACATTTTGATTTTTAAAATTGATTTAATAAGGAAATATGAAAAAATATAATTGCCTGAATACAAAAAAATAAAAACAAGTAATTATATAAAAAAGATAAAATATACATATAAATATGTATAGAATAACTGAAAAATAGAATAAGGAGAAATTAACGACAATGAACAACGAGTTTTTTGATGCACTAAAATATATGGAAAAAGAAAAGGGAATATCTTCTGATTATTTGATAGAAAAGATTAAGACAGCAATAACACTTGCTATCAAAAAAGATGCACAGGGTAGTGAAGATAGTATAATAGAAATAGATGCAGAAAAAAGAAAGTTTTATATAGCAATGCGTAAGACTGTTGTTGAAGAAGTAGAAAATCCGATGACTGAAATATCTTATACAGATGCAGTTAAGATATTTCCAAAGCATCTTTTGGGTGATACTATCGAAATACCTATGGAGCCGCAAAAATTCGGTAGAATTGCGGCTAAAACGGCAAAAGAAGTTATTACACAAGGTATAAGAAATGCCGAAAAAGATATTATATATAAATATTATCAAGAAAAAGAACACGATGTAATAGCTGCCACTGTAATTAAAACAGACCCAGTCAGAGGCGGAATTACACTTGATATAGGTAAAATGGGTGTTGTTCTTCCAAAGAACGAGCAAATGCCTGGTGATTCTTTTGAAGAAGGAAAAATAATAAAAGTATATGTAGTGGAAGTTCAACAAAATGAAAAGGGCCCACGTGTTGTAATTTCAAGAACTCATCCGGGACTTGTTAAACGTCTTTTTGAGAACGAAGTGCCTGAAATTTATGAAGGACGTGTAGAGATTACAAATATATCACGTGAAGCAGGCAGCCGTAGCAAGATAGCTGTTACAAGTGCAGATCCTGATATTGATGCGGTAGGTGCATGTATCGGTCAAAAAGGCAGACGTGTAGCTGCTGTTGTAGAAGAACTTGGCGGTGAAAAAATAGATGTTGTTCGTTATAGCACAAATCCGGAAGAATTTATATCAGCAGCACTATCACCTGCAACTGTTGTATCAGTAAAAATAGTTGATGAAGAAGCTAAAAGTTGCAGTGTAACAGTTCCTGATCATCAATTAAGTCTTGCAATAGGCAACAAAGGACAAAATGCCAGACTTGCAGCAAGACTTACAGGTTGGAAAATTGATATAAGACCGGAAAGCGGATTTTATGGCGAAGAAATACCTGATAGTACAAATGAAGCTGTGGAGACACAAGAAACAACAGAAGAATAATATAATTGTATCTATGACTATTGGTAAGTTTTCACAAGTTTATTTTTGCAGAAAGAGGCGTGATTAATGCAGATAAAAAAAATACCTATGCGAATGTGTTGTGGTTGCTCGGAACATTTTCCGAAAAAGGAACTTGTAAGAGTGGTACGTTCAAACGAAGGTGAAATATCCATTGATTTAACAGGCAAAAAAGCTGGTAGAGGAGCTTATATTTGTAAGAATATAAAATGTCTTAAAAAAGCTGTTAAAACAAAACGTTTGGAACGTAGTTTAGAAGTTAAAATATCCGATGATATATATGAAAGATTGGAGGAGGAACTAAAAAACGATGAATGATAAACTGTTTTCAATGATTTCTCTTTCCAAGAAAGCAGGAAAGCTGTTAAATGGCTTTGATGTAGTAAAAGAAGCGGTATTGTCACAACAGGCACATTTGGTGATTTTTTCTGCCGATGTTTCAGAAAGAACAAAAAAGACTATGCTTAGAGTAATTGCAGATTGTGGTGATATTGAGATATCAGTAAAAGAAACACCACTCGTTATGCGTGATTATGCCGTAATTTGTGGCAAACCAACAGGAGTATTGGCAATAACAGACAGCGGATTTGCCACCGCAATAATGAAACTTATATAGGAGGACAAGTAGTTATATGATAGAAAAGAAAATAAAAGTTAATGAAATAGCAAAAAGTTTTGGTGTATCATCAAAAGAAATTCTTGCAGAACTAAATGAAAAATATCCATCAGATACAAGAAAAACCATTTCGGTTTTGGAAAAAGAACATATAGAATACTTAATGGCAAAACATACAGAGTATGCAGAAGAAAAAACTTTTGATTTATATTTTGCTATGAAGCCTGAAACCGCAGAAGAAAAATCGGCAAAAGAGCAAAAAGTTAAAGAATCAAAACCAAAAGCACCAAAATCAGAAAAAAATGATAAAACTCAAAAATCCGAAAAAAATGATAAGGTTGAAGTAAAAGATAATATGGTAAAAAAAGACGTAAGAGAAAATAAACCACAAGTGGAAAAAGAATTTAAGACAGAACAATCAGGAAATCAAAAATCATTTAATAATACAAAAAAAGATTTTGCGCCAAGACAAGACAGAAAATCTTTTGATAACAGACAAAATGGTTTTAACAAAAACAATAACGACAGAAACAACTATAATAACCGTAATAATAACGGTAATGGTTTCAACAAAAACTCAAACAATAATTTTTACCGAAATGGTGATAATGCAAATCGCAATAATGCGAATGCAAATAATCAACAAAAACCATTAACACCACCGAAGTTTGAAGGTGCTATCGAAATAAAAATGCAACAACCTAAGAAAAAAGAAAAGTCAGAAAATAAACCTGTTGCACCAAAAGTAACTTCGGAAAAAGTTATTGTTGATATGCGTTCATCAGAGGTAAACCTTGATAAGTACAATGAACGTTATGAGACTATTGCTCCTGCTCCATCTCTAAAAGATAATATGGTTAGAAAGCAAAAGTTAAATCAACGTTCCGCAAAACGTGGCAAACCTATTAAGAGCAGAAAAGAACGTGATGATGATAAACTACGTCGTTTGGAAATGGAACGTCAACGTCGTCAAAGACTTGAAGTAAAACTTCCTGAAGAAATTACAGTAGGCGACCTTGCCGCACTTTTAAAAGTACAAGCCAGCGAAATCGTAAAGAGACTTATGCCACTTGGTGTTATGGCATCTGTAAGCGATATAATCGACTTTGATACAGCTTCGCTTGTAGCTATGGAAATAGGCGCAAAAGTTGAAAAAGAAGTAAAAGTTACAATAGAAGAACGTCTATTTGAACAAGAAATAGAAGAAGATAATACAGATCCACGTGCTCCTATCGTTGTTGTTATGGGACACGTTGACCATGGTAAAACATCACTTCTTGATGCTATTCGTAACGGTAATGTTGCTGATGGTGAGGCAGGCGGTATTACACAGCATATAGGTGCATATCAAGTAATGATTAACAATAAGCCAATTACTTTTCTAGATACACCGGGACATGCTGCCTTTACATCAATGCGTGCGAGAGGTGCACAAGTTACAGATATAGCAATACTTGTTGTTGCAGCCGATGACGGTATTATGCCACAAACAGTAGAGGCTATAAACCACGCAAAAGCAGCAGGTGTAACAATTATTGTTGCTATCAATAAAATGGATAAACCTGTGGCTGATCCAGATAAAGTAAAACAACAACTTACAGAGTATGAACTTGTTCCTGAGGAGTGGGGTGGTGACACAATTTGTGTACCTGTTTCTGCGAAAAAAGGTATGGGTATTGATACCCTACTTGAAATGGTACAACTTGTTGCTGATATGAAAGAACTTAAAGCAAACCCACAACGTATGGCTAAGGGTACAGTTATTGAGGCAAAACTTGATAAAGGCCGTGGTCCTATTGCTACTATTCTTATCCAAAACGGTACACTACACACAGGCGATATAATCATCGCAGGTACATCAGTTGGTAAAGTACGTGTTATGACTGATGACAGAGGCAGAAAACTTGAAGAAGCAGGTCCATCAACTCCTGTTGAGATTACAGGTCTTGCAGATGTTCCAAATGCAGGTGATATATTTAATGCTGTTGAGGACGAAAGACTTGCAAGAGAGCTGGTTGAAAAGAGAAGAATGGAAGAAAAAGAAGAAGAATTCAAGGCATTCCAAAAAGTTACTCTTGATAATCTATTTGACCAAATTTCTATCGGTGAAATGAAAGAGCTGCCTGTTATTGTTAAAGGTGACGTTCAAGGTTCGGTAGAGGCTGTTAAACAATCACTTGAAAAATTATCAAACGAGGAAGTACGTGTAAAAGTTATTCATGGTGCGGTTGGTGCAGTTAGTGAGTCTGACGTTATGCTTGCTGAGGCAAGTGGAGCTATCATAGTTGGCTTTAACGTTCGTCCTGATCCAATAGCAAAAGAAAATGCGGAGCACTTGGGTGTTGATGTTCGTCTATATAGAATTATTTATGATGCAATTGAAGAAATAGAAGCTGCTATGAAGGGTATGCTTGCACCTAAATTTAAAGATGTTGATCTTGGACGTGCCGAAGTACGTGAAGTATACAAGATTACAAATGTTGGTTTGGTTGCAGGTTGTTATGTGCTTGGCGGTAAGATTTTGCGTAATGCAAATATTCGTGTTGTACGTGACGGTATAGTTATAGCTGATGACAAGATGCAAAGCTTGAAGAGATTTAAAGAAGATGTTAAAGAAGTTGCAGAAAGTTATGAATGTGGTATAACTCTTGCTAAATTTACAGATATTAAAGTAGGAGATATATTTGAAGCATACGAAGTGCAAGAAATAAAGGAAAATTAATTAATTTTCTTTTGTCAAATTATAACCCACACCCGTTCGTTATCGGATGTGGGTTATAGTCTCATAATAAGCTGTTTGTAAAGGGAGGTAAAAAAATACAATGGCAAATTTTAAAGTTCAAAGATACAATGAAGATGTTAAAAGAGAAATTACAGATATACTGAGAAGTGTAAAGGATCCACGAGTAGATAAACTACTAACAGTAGTTAAAGTAGATTTGTCAAATGATTATTCATACTGCAAAGTATATGTAAGTTCATTAAACGGAATAGAAAAAGCAAAAGAGAGTGTAAAAGGTTTGCAGAGTGCGGCAGGCTTTATACGTCGTGAGTTATCAATGCGTGTACAAATGCGCCGTTCACCTGAACTTAGCTTTGTAGCTGATGATTCTATTGAGCACAGTGCTGAAATATCGAAAAAACTAAACGATTTATTAAAATAAAATATCAGGAGAAAAAATGGTAATAGATTTACAAAAAGTAATTTTTAATTTAAAACAAAATGATAATATTGTGATACTTGCTCATAAGAATCCTGACGGAGATACAATAGGTTCATCATTTGCTTTGATGTATGCCCTACAAAGTATGGGCAAAAAGGCACGTGTTCTATGTAATGATGACTATCCGAAAGATTTGATTTTTGCGGTAGGTGACTATTCGGAAGAAAGTTTTGAAGCAGAGTATGTGGTAAGTGCAGATATATCCGATATTCAGCTTTTGGGTAATGATGTTTTGAATAAATATGAAGATAAGATAGATATGGCAATAGACCATCACAGAACACACAAAAGCTTTGCAAAAGAAGAATATGTACAGCCAACAGCTGCGGCAACAGCCGAGATAATATATGAGATTATTAAACTATTGGGTGTAAAGATAACTGAAAAAATTGCAAATTGCATATATTTGGGGATTTCTACCGATACAGGTTGTTTTAAATATTCAAATGTAACAAAACATACATTTTATGTAGCCGGTGAACTGGTGGAAGCAGGTGCCAATACAGCAAAAATCAATAAGAGAATATTTGATACAAAGTCACGCAAGCAGGTTGAAGTAGAGAGTATTATTGTAAATAGCATAAAGTATTATTTTGATGATATGTGTGCGATTGTACAAATTCCCGCTGATTTTTTGGAGACACACGGCGCAACAGAAGATGATATGTGTAATGTAACAAATATTCCACGCCAAATAGAGGGTGTGGAAATATCAGTTATTATTAAGGAAAAAGAAGATGGTATTTGTAAAGTTTCTGTTCGTTGTGATGAAACAATAAATGCAGCACTTATCTGTCAAACTTTTGGTGGTGGCGGGCATTATGCAGCCGCAGGTTGTGTAATTGGCGGAGATCTTGACACAGCTGAGAAAATACTTATTGATGTAATAGAAAAAAGATTAAAGGAGATAAATATAGTTTAATGGTAGACGGAATAATACTTGTAGATAAACCGGCAGACTTTACTTCTTTTGATGTTGTTGCGAAGGCAAGAGGAATTTGCGGAATACGTAAAATGGGACATGGCGGAACACTTGATCCAATGGCAACAGGTGTTTTGCCACTGTTTGTTGGTAGAGCCACAAAGGCTATGGAAGTTATGCCAATACAGGAAAAAAGATACACTGCGGGTTTTAGACTAGGTATAGCTACTGATACACAAGATATAACTGGAAAAATTATATCGGAAAAAAGTGTGGAAACAAAAACTGCGGAAGTTGAAAATATTTTGCAAAATTTTCGTGGAGATATAATGCAAATGCCACCTATGTTTTCAGCAATATGGGTAGATGGACAGCGTCTATATGATATAGCGCGAGAGGGTAGAGAAGTAAAGCGAGCAAAACGTCCAATAACAATACTTAATTTAGAACTTATAAGTTTTGATGAAGAAAAAAATGAAGGCGTACTCGATATTAAATGTTCAAAAGGAACTTATGTAAGAACTCTTATTCATGATATTGGTGAAATGTTGGGTTGTGGTGCCACAATGACAAGTTTACGTCGAACCGAAACTATGGGTTATACACTTGAACATTGTTATACACTTGATGAACTGCAAAAACTTCGTGACAATGACAATATTTTATCGGCAGTACAGCCTATATATACTGCTTTTGAAACTTATCCAAAGCTATATTTGTCTGAGAAACACGTTACTTTATTTTTGAATGGTGTGCGTTTGGCATATAGACAGCTGAATAATGTACCGAATACCGAAAGATTTACAGTGTGGCACAATGATAATTTTTTGGCAACAGCGTTTATAGATAAAGAAAAGAATGTGTTGGTTGCAGACAAGTTATTTACAATAATACCACCAAAAAGCAATAAATTATAAAGGGTGACTGATTTTTAATGAAAATATCACAAGATATTAAAATAGAGCGAACCAATCCGGCAGCAGTTGCGCTTGGTTTTTTTGATGGGATACATATAGGGCACCGTATAGTACTGAATAAATGTGTTGAAGTTGCAAAACAAAGGAATTTAGTTCCCACTGTTTTTACTTTTACTATTACGGACACAATTCCAACATCAAAACAAAATTTGACACTTATACATACTGAACAACAAAAATATGATATATTTCAAAGTATAGGAATTGAGCAAATTGTAACTCCGAATTTTAATGATTTTAAAGATTTATCACCGGAAGAATACATAGAAAAAGTTTTGTATAAGTCATTAAATACCAAAGTGCTTATCTGCGGAAATAACCACCATTTTGGGAAAAAAGGTATTGCTGATGTGAATTTTTTGAGAGAATACGCAAAGAAATTTGATATAGAAGTAATTACCGTCGATGACGTAATTCTGGATAATTTGCCAGTAAGTTCTACAAGGATAAGAGAAGCTATACGACAAGGTGATGTAGAGTTAGCTGAAAAAATGTTAGGAGAGCCATTTTCTATAAAAATGCCGATAATTACAGGAAGAAAAGTGGGCAGAACAATTAATTTCCCTACAATTAATCAAAAATTTCCCGAAAAATTTACAATTTTACAATATGGAGTTTATCTTACAGAGGTAGAATGTGAACAAGGGCATTTTTTTGGTGTGACAAATGTTGGTGTAAAACCTACATTTAATACAGATGATTTAACATGTGAAACTTTTATTTTGGACTTTAACGAGAATTTGTATCAGAAAAATGTTAAAATTAGTTTTAAGAAACTATTGCGGAAAGAGCAAAAATTTGATACAATAGATGAGTTAAAGTTACAAATAGCGAATGATGTGAATCAGGCAAAAGAAATACTGTTAAGTAATCATTGATATATTATTGAATGGAGAAATATGAAATGCAGAATAAGAAAATAAATGGCTTAGAAGACAAAAAAGATTATACGGTATATAAGGTGCTAATAGTCGCTGTTGTTATAATCTTGATAATAGCGGTGGTTGCTGTTGCAACATTTATGTTGCAAGGTGAACCTATAAAAAGTCCGTTAGATGCAATAAATTATCTTGAATCAAATAGCTATTGGACATATTTTAAACCTGAAATATCTGCGGTACGTGAAACCGATGCGCCGATTGAGATTGATGGGAAAAGATATTATGTAACATATTTTACAGACGATGAAAGTTCTCCTGACAAGACATATACATACTATGTAGACAGCAATGCAAAAGTCTATTCAATGGATAAGGATGGAAAACTTGCTAAACTTGATAAATATAATCAAAATATACTTCCGGAAAATCGTGAACCATTGAAGATAAAACATGTTTATGATGCAAATGATTATTTATTTGATATGGGTTATGTGGATATGAAAACACTGGCAGAAGATTTACGTTTTGCCCCTTCAAAAATAATAGATGATGTATTCTACTATCACATTGCAGCACTATATCCCGATAGATTAGACGAATTTTTCGTATCAAATAATGCTGACGTTTATACAAAGAATGCAAGTGGTGAAATGGTAAAAGCTGAACCGATAGTTAAACCTGTTACATCACCTGAAAAAGAATAAAAAATAAAAACGGTAGAGAAGATTATAATTCTTCACTACCGTTTTTTTATAATGTTATTTTTTGATTTCAGCTGTAAAAGCAAGGTCATCAAGTTCGCTGATTGTTTTTTCTACCATATCATCGCTAACTTCTATTGTCTTTTCATCAAAATTAATCATAAAGTCTATATTTGCCTCATTAAGAGCATTTTCAATTCTTGCAACGCATTTTTTGCAATGGATATCTTTTACATATAATGTGGTCATATTATTTCTCCTTTTATATTTTAAATATTTTGTGTGTGCCTATTATATCACATTTTTTTAAAAGTACAGTATGTATGTAAAATTTTGTAAATAAAAATTATTTTTATTTAATAACTGTATATTCCATATTTTCATATACAAGCTTTGTGCCTATATCTGTTTGGTCAGGCAAAAAGAATATAGCAACTTGATTTTCAATACCACTTTCACTTATTAAAATTGCATAGTCGCCTATAATATCTTTAACTGTGTAGTGTGTTTTAATGTTTTCACTCATATATTATTTCCTATTTTACTTTAATTTTTGAATAAAAAGGGGCTAAAAGAGTAGCCCCCATTTTTAATTATCAATAATTTGTTTCTTTGATTTTAAAATAAGCTTGTGGGTGAGCACAAATAGGGCATACTTGCGGAGCGGTTTTTCCGATATGAATATGTCCGCAATTTGAACATTCCCAAATAGTATCACCGTCACGAGAAAATACAAGTCCACCTTCTACGTTTTCAAGAAGTTTTCTGTATCTTTCTTCATGTGCTTTTTCAATTTTAGCAACACCTTCAAAAAGGTACGCTATATGGTCAAAACCTTCTTCTTTTGCAACTTTTGCAAATTCGGCATACATTTCTGTCCATTCATAGTTTTCTCCGTTTGCGGCATCTTTCAGATTTTCTATTGTAGATGGCATTTCGCCGTTGTGTAGCAACTTAAACCATATTTTTGCGTGTTCTTTTTCGTTATTTGCGGTTTCTGTAAATAGTTGCGCTATTTGCTCATAACCATCTTTTTTTGCTTTTGATGCATAGTACGTGTATTTGTTTCTGGCTTGACTTTCTCCGGCAAATGCAGCCATTAAATTTGCCTCTGTTTTTGAACCTTTTAAATTCATAACAATAACACTCCTTTTTATTAAAATTCTATAACAAATAAATGTTATAGTTATATTTTATATTATATATCATAAAAATGCAATAATAGAAAATTATTTGATTATTTTTTTGATAATCATTGAAAATTTAAAGCTATTTTGGTATAATAACATGGTATGTATTTCAAATTTAAGAAATTGCTATTTTATAAATAAAGGAATGAAGTAAATGAAAGATATACAACTTAAAAACACAGATAATTTGAGTGTTGAAGAAATAGGCAAAGTTATCGAAGAACTTCGTCAGGTTATCGAATATCACTCTGATAGATATTACAATAAAGATGCTCCTGAAATAGAGGACTATGAATATGATGCACTTTTGCATAAACTTATTGATTTAGAAGAAAAGTATCCAATGTTTTATAGCGATACTTCGCCGACTGTACGAGTTGGAGGTGTTGCACAAAATACATTTGCACAAGTAGAACATACTGTGCAAATGGGATCTTTACAAGATGTTTTTTCTTTTGATGAGTTGCGTGAATTCAATAATCGTGTGAGACAAGTTGTAGAGAAACCACTTTATATTGTAGAACCCAAAATTGACGGTTTGTCTGTGTCGCTTGTTTACAAAGACGGTGTGCTTGTGCAAGGTTCAACTCGTGGTAATGGTTTCGTTGGTGAAGATGTTACGGAAAACATAAGAACAATAAAGACAGTCCCGTTAAGATTAAAAGAACCACTACCATTTGTTGAGGTACGTGGTGAAGTATATATGTCGCCGATAAATTTTAAAAAATTGGTTGAAGAACAGGAATTAAATGAGGAACAACCGGCAAAAAATCCACGTAATGCGGCAGCAGGTTCACTAAGACAAAAAAATCCGAAGATAACAGCAAAAAGAAATTTGGATATTTTTGTGTTTAATATTCAGCAGATAGAGGGTACAGAGATAACAGGTCATAAGCAAAGTCTTGATTATCTAAAATCAATAGGCTTTACGGTTTCTCCTTCATATTTTGTTACAGACAATATAGAAAAAGTTATCGAGGAGATACAAAAAATAGGTGACAACAGGGGAGATTATAATTTTGGCATAGACGGTGCAGTTGTAAAAGTTGATAGTTTGAGTGACAGAGAAAAACTTGGTTCAACTGCAAAATATCCAAAATGGGCAGTTGCATATAAATATCCACCCGAAGAAAAAGAGACGAAGCTACTTGATATATCGGTACAAGTCGGTAGAACAGGTGCTATTACACCGACAGCTATTTTCGAACCAATTCAGCTTGCAGGTACAACAGTAAGTAGGGCAGTACTTCACAATCAAGATTTCATTGATGAAAAAAATATTTCTATCGGTGATATAATTGTAGTACGAAAAGCGGGAGATATTATTCCCGAGGTTGTAAAAGTGGCGCAACACATACAAAACGGCGAGTGTTACAAACTTCCTGATATTTGTCCGTCTTGTGGGGCAAAACTTGTAAAGGACGAAGAACAATCTGTAATCAGATGTATAAATTCCGCTTGTCCGGCTCAGTGTGTCCGAAGTCTTATTCATTTTTGCAGTAGAAATGCTATGGATATAGAGGGTATGGGTGAGGCGGTTTGCTTACAGCTTTCCGAAAAAGGATTAGTCAAGAATTTTGCAGATATATATTCACTGACATTTGAAGATTTACTTGAATTAGAGGGTTTTGCAAAGAAAAAAGCCGAAAATATAATTAATGCAATAAATAAATCAAAAGAGAAAGATTTATCAAATTTGATTTACGGATTTGGTATTAGGGAAGTTGGTGAAAAAGCCGCTAAGCTTTTGAGCAAAAAGTTTAAATCACTGGATAGTATCCGTACAGCGACAAAAGAACAGATAATGGAAATTGACGGTTTTGGTGAAGTAATGGCAGAGTTTACAGTGGAGTACTTTAATGATGCAAGTAATAATGAAATTTGTGATAAATTGATAGCACAAAATCTTAATACAAGTAGTGCCGAAGAAAACACAAGCGAATTATTTGCAGGTATGACATTTGTGCTCACAGGTACACTGCCGACACTTTCACGAAAAGACGCATCGGATATTATTGAAAAAAATGGTGGCAAAACATCTTCATCTGTTTCCAAAAAGACAACTTATGTGCTTGCCGGTGAAGAAGCAGGCAGTAAACTTGACAAGGCAAATGCTCTGGGTGTAAAAGTTATAACAGAAGAAGAATTTTTACAGATGTTAAAATAATTATATTTTTATATAGATAAAGGAGAAAATAAATGAAAGTTGATATTGAAAAGATAGCTAATCTATCAAAACTTAGCATAAGCGATAGCGAAAAGGAAAAATTTGAAAAACAAATAGAAAATATGATTGATATGATAGAAAATCTACCTGATATATCAGGTAAGCCTTTTGTTGATGAAAATAACAGAATGGAACTAAGAAAAGATGAAGTGATTGAATCTATGGAAAGACAAAAACTTCTTTCAAATGCTCCGGAAGTTTTGGCAGGTTGCGTAGCTGTTCCAAAAACAATGGAATCATAATATATCAAAAACAATAAATATTTTTACTGGGAAAGGGAAAAATGATGAATTTATATGAATATACAGCATCTGAATTGCACGAAAAACTTGTTAATAAAGAAGTAAGCGCAACAGAAATTGCTAAGAGCACAATAGATAGAATAAATGCAACAGAAGAGAAAGTAGGTTCTTTTGTAACAATTACAGAAGAACTTGCTATGCAAAATGCAAAATTGGTTGATGAAAAAATAGCAAATGGTGAAGAAATATCAAAACTTGCAGGTATTCCAATAGCTGTAAAAGACAATATTTGCACAAATGGAATAAAGACAACATGTTCATCAAAAATGCTTATGAACTTTGTACCTCAATATAGTGCAACTGTTTATGAAAGAGTTCTAAAAAGTGGTATGACAGTTGTGGGCAAAGTTAACATGGACGAATTTGCTATGGGTTCTTCTTGTGAAAATTCAGCAGTAAAAGTTACACATAACCCACGTAATATTGATTATGTTCCCGGTGGTTCTTCGGGTGGTTCAGCATCATCGGTAGCGGCAGGACAAGCTACTTTGTCACTTGGTTCAGATACAGGTGGTTCTATCCGTCAACCGGCAGCCTTTACAGGCGTAATTGGTTTAAAACCTACTTATGGAAGTGTATCAAGATATGGACTTGTGGCCTTCGCATCTTCGCTTGACCAAATCGGACCTATGGGACGCAGTGTAACAGACGTTGCAAATTTATATACAACTATTTGTGGTGCTGATAAACTTGACGCTACAACATCAAGAAGAGAGTATCCTGATTTTGCCACTCTGCTTAATGCAGATGTAAAGGGACTTAGAATAGGTTTACCAAAAGAATTTTTCGGTGAGGGTGTTGACGCACAAATAAAAGAAAGTGTTATGACAGCTATAAAAGAATTGGAGAAAAAAGGTGCAACTCTTGTAGATGTATCACTTCCAAGCACAGACTATGCACTTTCAGCTTACTATATTCTTTCATCGGCAGAGGCATCATCAAACCTTGCACGTTTTGATGGTGTTAAGTATGGTTTCAGAGCAGAAAATTATGACGGATTAAACGATATGTATGAAAAAACAAGAAGCGAAGGTTTTGGTGACGAAGTTAAGCGTAGAATAATGCTTGGTTCATTTGTATTAAGTTCAGGTTTTTATGATGCACATTATAACAAAGCAAAACTTCTTCAACAAAAAATCAGTGCCGAATATACAGAGGCATTTAAACTTTGTGATGTATTGGCAACACCTACAACACCTACAACAGCATTTAAGATAAGTGATAAGGTGTCTGACCCAATGAAGATGTATGCAGGTGATATTTGCACAGTAACAGTAAATATTGCAGGACTGCCTGCACTTTCAATACCATGTGGAAACGTAAATGGTTTGCCGGTGGGTATGCAGTTAATAGGTGCCAAGTTCTCTGAACAAACATTACTTAATACAGCTTTTGCTTATGAAAATATAATGGGAACAGTTAGCACAGTTGCCAATTTGTAATGGGAGGAAGTAAAAATAATGAAATACGTAACCGTAATAGGTCTTGAAGTTCACGCAGAGCTTAATACAAAGACAAAGATATACTGTGGTTGTAAAAATGAGTTTGGCTCAGAAGTTAATACAAACTGCTGTCCTATATGTTTGGGTATGCCGGGGACATTGCCAACACTAAACGAAAGTGTAGTTGATTATGCAGTTAAAATGGGTTATGCGCTAAACTGTAAAATAAACAGAGTGACAAAAATGGATAGAAAGAATTATTACTATCCTGACTTGCCAAAAGCTTATCAAATATCACAATCAGATATACCACTTTGCGAAAACGGTTATCTTGATGCAATGATTGACGAACAAGGTAATACAAAACGCATAGGTGTGACACGTATACACATAGAAGAAGATGCAGGTAAATTAATTCATGCGGACGGATATGACGGAAAGAGCTTAGTAGACTTTAACCGTGCAGGTGTTCCGCTTATTGAGATAGTGTCTGAACCGGATATGCGTTCAGCTAATGAGGCAAAAGCATACTTAGAAGGAATTCGTGCAATTCTTCAATACTTAAATATTTCTGACTGTAAAATGCAAGAAGGTTCTATTCGTTGTGACGTCAATGTATCTGTTCACCCAGAAGGCAGCGACAAATTTGGTACACGTTGCGAAATGAAGAACGTAAACGGTTTTACAAATGTTGTTGCGGCAATCGAGTATGAGTCAAAACGTCAAATTGATATACTTGAAAACGGTGGTACAATCAATCAAGAAACACGTCGTTGGGACGCAGTAAAAGGAGAAAGTGTATTACTTCGAACAAAAGAAGATGCGCAAGATTATCGTTACTTCCCAGAACCTGATATGCTTACAATAGTAGTTGATGAGGAAAGACTTGCACAGCTAAAAGATGAAGTTCCCGAACTTCCAAACCATAAGCTTAAAAGATTTATGACAGAATACGCATTGCCTTTCTATGATTCAAGCCTATATATTGAAAATATTGATAAGGCTGATTTCTTTGAGGAGGTGGCAAAATTTAAAAAATGTCAATCGAAGAATATAAGCAACTGGATTTTGGGTGATATTTCACGTATTCTCAATGAAACAAACAAGACAGTGGCTGATATGAGTCTTACAGCAAAGAAACTTAGCAATATGATAGAGCTTATAGAAAATAAGACAATTTCAAACACAGCTGCAAAGACAGTATTGGAAGAAATTATTTTCAGTGACAGAGAGCCACAAGATGTTGTTAAGGAAAAAGGACTTGCACAAATCAGTGATACATCAGCGTTGGAAGCAATCGTTTTAGAAGTACTTGCAAATAATCAAAAAGTTGTAGCAGACTTTAAAGGCGGAAAGAGTAATGCTATGGGATTCTTGGTAGGACAATGTATGAAAGCGTCAAAAGGACAAGGAAACCCTGCTGTTATGAAAGATATTCTTGTTAAACAACTCGAAAATATGTAAATATAAATTATTATATATTATTAGTTATTCTTATAAAAAAAGGAGAATGTATATGTCAGTAAAAATAATAGCAATAGGTAATGATCATGGCGGTACAGAACTAAAATTTGAAATATTAAAGAGACTTGAAAACAGTGGATACACAGTAATAAACAAAGGGACAGATACCACAGATGCAGTTGACTATCCGGATATTGCAAAACTTGTTTGTGATGAAGTAAACAGTGGTAATGCAGATTGTGGCATACTTATTTGCGGAACAGGAATAGGCATAGGCATTTCCGCAAACAAGATAAAAGGTATAAGAGCAGCTATGTGCTCCGATTGTTTCTCAGCAAAAATGGCACGTGTACACAACAATGCAAATGTAATAACATTTGGTGCAAGAACAATAGGGCCAGAACTCGCATGGTCAATAGTTGAGTCTTATCTTTCAGCTGAGTTTGAAGGTGGCAGACACGAAAAACGTGTTGAAAAAATAATGGCACTTGAAAATTTATAATATTTTGTTTATAAATATACGGAGGACACAATGAAGAATTTATTTAGGAATGCAACTTTTATTACAATACTTATGATCGTATTTTCTTTTGGGGTTGCATATTCTTTGGATAGTTTTACAGATAAATATATACCACAAGGAAATGATTCTGCTGTGTCAAAACCAGATGATATAACTAAGCCTGATACACCTGATAAACCGAATAATGATCCCGACAGTAATGATAATAATAACAGCGAAGATACATTTAACCCAATAAAGCCATCAAATGGTGGTATAAAGGGTGGTAATGAGGCTGCTGTTAAGAATGGCAGACTCCCGGGCTCGGATAACAAACCCGTAAACCAAAATCCTGAAATATTTGCATACAGAATTAATAAGAATTTGTCTTTCAAAAGACCTGATGCAGTAGGAACTATTATGGCGGAAAATGATCCGGGTAATACGGACAGTATGCAGCTATGCATATATATCGGTGAGGAGCAAAAACTTATCTATGCATCGGCTATGATTCGCCCAAATCAATATGTAAACGGTGATAAGTTATTTGTAAAACTGAAAAAAGGCGAATACCCGGCAACAGCTGTAATAAGTGTGTATAATACAGATACAGGTGAGCTTAAAACTTCAATTTACGAAGAAATAAAGGTACGTGTAGATGACAGTTGGTTTAATTTGTTTGGATAAAAATAATTTTTGGCAGAATGGAGTTGTTACTAATGGACTGTAATATGCAAAGAAATCTAACAATGCTTACAGACTTTTATGAGTTTACAATGGCAAATGGATATTTAAAGAATGATATCGGAAACAGAGAAGTTGTTTTTGATATGTTTTTCAGAAGAATACCTGATGGTGGTGGTTTTGCGATATTTGCAGGTCTTGAACAGGTAATAGATTACTTGGAAAACTTAAAATTTACTGAGCAAGACTTACAATATTTTACCGATAAAAGGATTTTCTGTGATGAATTTATTGAGTACTTGCGTAATTTTAAATTTACTTGTGATGTTTGGAGCTTGAAAGAAGGTACACCGATATTTCCAAATGAGCCTATTGTAACTGTAAAAGGTCCATTAATGCAGGCACAACTTATTGAGACGATGATACTTCTTTCAATAAATCATCAAACACTTATTGCCACAAAGGCTAACAGAATAGTACGAGTAGCCAGTGGCAAAGCGGTTGTTGAGTTTGGTTCTCGCCGAGCACAAGGTTATGACGCAGCAGTTTTTGGTGCAAGAGCGGCATATATAGCAGGTTGTGCAGGTACAGCTTGCGCAATAGCGGACAGAGACTATGGTATACCGGCATCCGGAACAATGGCACACAGCTGGGTACAGGTTTTTGACAATGAATATGAGGCATTTAAGGCTTATGCAGAGGTGTATCCAACAAATTGTATACTTCTTGTAGATACTTTCAATGTTATTAAATCAGGTATACCAAATGCCATAAAGGTATTTGATGAAGTACTGAAACCAAAGGGAATACGTCCGAAAGGTGTAAGAATAGACAGCGGTGACCTTGCATATCTATCCAAAAAAGCTAGAATAATGCTTGACGAGGCAGGTTACAGTGATGTTATGATAATGGCATCAAATTCACTTGATGAATATATTGTAAGAGATTTATTTGTCCAAGGAGCAAAGATAGATGCTTTCGGTGTAGGTGAAAATCTTATAACAAGTAAGAGCGAACCTGTTTTCGGCGGAGTATATAAACTTGTTGCAGGTGAAGACAAAAACGGTATATTGAAATCTAAGATAAAAATAAGTGAGTCAGTTGATAAGATAACTACTCCCGGATTTAAGAAATTATACAGATTTTACAGTAAAGATAACGGAAAAGCTATTGCTGACTATATATGTTTGCATAATGAAGAAGTTAAAGATGATGAAGATTTAACTATATTTGATCCAAATGCAATATGGAAATGCAAACAGATGGCAAATTATAGGGCAGAACTTCTGCAAATACAAGTGTTTAATAAGGGTAAAAAATGTTATGAAAGTCCATCAGTAGAAGAAATAAGAAATTATTGTCTTAACAGTTTGGAAAAATTGTGGGACGAAAGCAAACGTTTTGAATATCCACATAGATATTATGTTGATTTATCAAAGAAATTGTATGACGAAAAACAACAACTTTTAGCTGAAGTAGGACAAGAAACAGTAAAAAAATAAATTATTTATAACTTTTATTTCCGGCGGAAAAGCACAAAGTTCCGTCGGTTTTTTCTTAATATTAAAGGTAACGCCATACCATTAACAGCTTGATGCTTTAAATAGTGTATTGCATATCATTTTCAATAAGTGCTCGACAATACATAAATTATGATTTTTGTTTTTTGTTTAATTTTGCGAAAAATTAATTAACACAGTACACTATATGTAATTGTGAGGTATTACTCTAATTATTTATGTTGAAAAAATGTAAATTTTGATTTATAATAGCAATAGTATTTTTTATGTGAGGAGATTTTTTATGCAAGAGCAAAATGTATTTTTTATGGAAGTTTTAATGTTATATGCAATAGTTATGATAATTGTTACTATACCTGTAATTGTATTTTTTATCAGACGTGCCTATTTAAGAAAACACGGAGAAGTTACAAAGAAAAAAGTATCAAAATATCTTGCAAGACGAGGTGCTTTGAGAAATTGGAAAGTATTTAAAAATGTAGAGCTTACAGATGGCAAAGATACAGCTTTGTGTGACCATATCGTTGTTAATAATTATGGTGTATTTTTGATAAATGATTTATATTATAGCGGAAGTATTTATGGCGATTTGGAAAATAATAAGTGGATTCGCGGTATAGGTAAAGACGAAGAAACAGCGAAAAAGACAACTATCGACAATCCTATTTATATTAATGACAGAGTACTTGAAATATTCAGAAATATGCTTGCAAAAGAGAAAATATACAATGTACAAATAGAGCCTCTTGTAGTTAATATACAAAAGGCAAAAGTATTTGTTACAAAGTCAGACAAGAGAATAATTAAGTATAAAGATTTAAATTCATATTTTGAGAAAGTAAAATTTGAAAAAGACAATAATACACAAATTGAAACAATATCAGTCATGATTTCTAAATTTAGCAACAAATAATGAATATAGATTTTTTTGATGTCTATAATTACATAGTAGAGCAGGCAAGAGAAGTTGGTATAGAGGATATTGGTTATTGTTCATTGAGTGAAATCAGCCATTTATTGCCGTCACGCAAGGCGAAAGACTTACCGCAAAATGGAAGCATAATAGCTATACTTGTACCATTCTATATCGGTGAACACAGTGAGAGAAATGTCGCATATTATGCTATGGCAGATGATTATCATATACTTATAGGCGGTATTTTAAAGAAAATTACTGATAATTTATCACAAAAATATACTGACTATGTTTTTATGAGCTTTGTTGATGCCTCGCCTATTCCCGAAGTAGAGCTTGCCTGTAAGTGTGGTTTGGGTGTACTTGGAAAAAACACACAGTTGCTTACGGAAAAATATGGTTCATATTGTTTTATTTGTGAAATTGTTACTGATATAAAGTGTGATATAAAAAATACACCTATAAATCTTTGTATCAGTTGTAATAAATGTATTAAATCCTGTCCGACAAATGCACTGACAGGTACAGAATTAATTACAGATAAGTGCCGTTCACATATTACGCAAAAAAAAGGTGAACTAACTGACTGGGAAACAGAAGAAATAAAAAACGGCGGTTTTGTGTGGGGGTGCGATATTTGTACATCAGTATGTCCGTATAATAAAGCACCTTTGCAAACAAAATTTGATATATTCAAAAATAATATAACTTCGATTGTAACAGAAGAAAATTATGAGCAAATATTACCGTCGAAGAGTTACGGTTGGCGAGGGAAAAAGGTAATACTTCGTAATTTGGAAATTTTAAATAATAATGATTAGTATATAATTTATTTGAAAGGAAGATTTTACTTTGGAAATATTGGATAAGTCACAATATGGTGAATATGAAAACTTTGTGTCTAAGCACGAAAAAGGAGAACTAACTCAATCTGTCCTTTGGCAAAGTGTAAAGAATAATTGGGATTTTGAAGCAGTGGTTTCTCGTGGTAAAGACGGAAAAATTCAGGGAAGTTGCGGTGTACTTATACAAAAATTACCAATAGTTCATACAACGTTTATGTATTGCCCACGTGGTCCTATTTGTGATTGGCACAATGAGGAAATTATGGCAGACCTCAAAAAAGGTTTGGATACACTTGCGAAAAAGCACAAGGCACAGGTAGTAAAAATTGATCCATATATATCGATTAATGATACAAAGTTTGCCGATATGATGAAAAAAATGGGTTTTAAAAGAATATATGATGATATAGGCTTTGAGACAATACAAGCAAGATTTAATTATGTATTGGACGTTGAAAACAAAACGGAACAAGATATTTTGAACGGAATGACACAAAAGGCAAGATACAATTTAAGATATGCTATGCGTCACAATATAACTATCAAAATAGGTACTGCTGATGATTTAGATGAATTTATGCGTATATATAAAGTTACAGGTGAGCGAGACGGCTTTAATACTCGTCCAAAGGAGTATTTCGAAAGAATGTTAAAGCTTGGTGATGATAAGGTGCGTCTATATATGGGTTACTATGAAGGTAAAGCTATATGTGGTGCGATTACATCAAATTATGCAGGTAAATGTTCTTATATATATGGTGCTTCGGATAATGAATACAGACAGTATATGCCAAACTATCTTATGCAGTTTGAAATGATTAAATGGGCACTTGAAACAAAGTGTAGGGTTTATGATTTTCAAGGTATAGCAGGAGATATAGAAAATACAGAAAATCCTATGTATGGATTATATAGATTTAAAAAAGGTTTTGGTGGAGAAATAGCAGAACTTCTTGGAGAATTTGATTATGAATACAAGCCTTTTATGTGCAGAATGATGGATTTAGCAATAAAATTACGTAAGGGAAGGTAATTAATTTATGTCAGATACACCTCTTTTCAGTGCTGTAAATAAAATATTGAGTGAAAAAAGATGTCGTTTTTATATGCCGGGGCATAAAGGCGTTATGCAAGAGCCATTTACGGAAATAGCAAGATATGATATTACGGAAATAGATGGTGCAGATAGTTTGTATGAGGCCGAGGAGGCAATTCATATTCTTGAAAAAGAAATAGCAAGTGCCTATGGTTCAAAATATTCGCTTATATCAGCAGGTGGCAGTACACTATGTATACAAACTATGCTATATTTGGCATCAAGAAGAGGTAATAAAATAGTAGCAGGACGCAATATTCATAGGGCAGCAGTAAATACAATGGGACTTCTTGGTTTGGAGCCTGTATGGTTAAGACAAGTTATGTCGGAAAATGACAGTATGTCTATTGACGGAATAGCTTTGCAACCGTCAGCATATCAAATAGAGAAAGTTTTATCAAAAAATCCAGATGCGGCAGCTGTGTATATAACAAGTCCTGATTACTATGGTCAAATGGCTGATATAGCGGCAATAAGTGAAGTTTGCGAAAAATATAAAGTGTGGTTACTTGTAGATAATGCACATGGTGCACATCTAAATACAATAGGTGTCAAACTACACCCCATACAGCTTGGTGCAACAATGTGCTGTGACTCTTTCCATAAATCATTGCCATGCTTAACGGGCGCGGCTGTAATACATATAAATAAAGAAAATATGTATTATTCGGCAAAGTATACAATGTCGATTTTTGGTAGTAGCAGTCCCTCTTATCCTATAATGCTGTCAATAGACAGAGCATTACCGTTAGTTGTTGGAACAAATGATGATTTAATAAAACTGTCATCAAAACTAAGCAAGTTAAAGGCAGAGATTCATAATTACGGTTATGAGGTTATCCATCATTTTTTATGTGATCCTATAAAACTTGCAATAGGTTATAGAAAAATGGGTTATACTTGCAGTGAATTTTCAAAATATATTCGTGACAGAAAAATAGAGCCTGAGTATGTCTCGGATTCCGTGGCTGTGTTTATGATTACGCAAAATAATACTTATGCAGAAATAGATTATTTAAAACAAGTATTATTAACATTACCTCACAAAGCACCACTGCCAATAGAAACGGAAATTTTTAAAATACCATTGCAGCCTGTATCTATACAGGAAGCCATGCAAAGACCACATGTAGAGATAGATGTTGATGATGCAAAAAACAGAGTGTCGGCAAGAATGGTTAGTAAGTGCCCTCCGGGAGTTCCAATTATTATACAGGGTGAAGAAATTTCAGAAGAATGTATAAAAAGATTAAAAAAGGCTGGCGTTTATAAAATATTTGTGTTAAAATAAAGTACAACCACATAATAGTTATATATATAATTGACAGAGAGGAGTTATATTTATGAAATTGATATTGGCAATAGTATCTAATGATGATGCTTCAAAATTATCTTCGGCACTTACAAAGAGCAAATTTTCAGTTACAAAGTTGGCAACAACAGGTGGATTTTTGATGTCTGGAAATACAACTTTACTTATAGGTACAGATGAACAAAATGTTCAAACAGTAATTGATATTATATCTGAAAACAGCAAAAAGAGAACAAAAATTGTTCCATCAACAGCAACATTTGATATGGGTGTATATTCCAGTATGCCGGTAGAAGTAGCAGTTGGTGGTGCTACAATATTTGTAATAGATGTAGAACAATTTAAAAAGGTATAAGTATTAAATGGATTTAATAGAAAACAGTGTTGTAAATACTGAATTACCACAAAATATTGTATCTATGTTTGCAGATAACAGAGTATTTCACGCAATTATTTTTGAAGGAAACAGTATAGGACAGTTGCGTGAAGTGGCTTTGAATTTTGCGGGTAGACTGATGTGTAAAAACAATAACGGCATAATGTGCGGTAGATGTATTCATTGCAAAAAAATAGCTAATAATATTCATAAAGATGTGGTATTATTATCGTCAAAAAACGGTGATTATACAAAAGATGCTATAAGAGAAATGCGTTTAAACGTATTTAAAACACCGGTTGAAGGCAGAGTAAAGATATATATTTTTGAAGCAATAGAAGATATGTCTGAAGAAGTTCAAAATCTATTATTGAAGCTAATAGAAGAACCGCCTGTGGACACATATTTTGTTATGACTTCTCAAAATAGATATTTACTTCTAAGCACTATTGTTTCACGTGTTGTTGCTGTAAATACAGAACCTATATCAATAGAGCAATGTATAGATAAGCTCTCTGTATCTTTTGATAATACAGAAAAAATAAAAGAGATAGCTATTTTGACAAATGGTAATTATGATATAGCGATTGAAATATTAAATGACGAAAAAACAGAAAAAAAATATTTACAGTGTGTAAGTGCTGTAACAAATCTTTGTTTAGGGAAAAAATATGATTTTTTAAGTAATGTTTATACTTTTGAAAAAGATAGAAAAACATATAGT
>JAHHTR010000127.1 GCA_020024515.1 Angelakisella sp. | reverse complement strand
TGTTAATTGTTTATTTATATCATCAAGTTTTATATTACTGATTATATTATCTATATCTTCTTTGTTAAAATTGCATCTATCAAATATAACTTTTGGAGTAAGCTTTAATGAATTGGAAAAAATGGATTCTTCAAGTGTTTCTTTATCCATTAAATGATATGTAGCTGTTCTTAAAGAATATCTAGATACATATAAATATCTACATTCTATATCTAAATTATATTTTTTAAGCAATATTTCAGCGATATTCTTTAATACATAACCATCTCTTGCAAGAAAATATAATTTTTTTACACCTTTTAAATTAGCTTCTTTTAATATATAACATACATATCTAAAAAGCACAGGTGCAATAATTGTTTTGGAGTATTCACACAGAGTTTTTTCAATATCTTTCATAAGTTAACCTCTATCTTTTAATATACATTTTTTACTATATATTACTTTTTATTGTTATATGACACTATAAGCATATCATTTTTAAGTTAAAAAATCAAATTTATTATTTTTGGTAGTAAATACACTTATTGATAATTGTACAAAGATTTTGTGGGTAGAAAAAGGAAAATGATTGGTGATTAAAAGCCGATTTGTTTTGAATATCAAAAAATGAATACTAAAAAATAAATGATAATGACTAATGACGATATAATCTGAAATATTGAGCTTGTATCGTCTTTTTATTTGGTGTAAAAAAGTATGAAAAAACCCCCAGTTTAACTGGGGGTAAGAAAAAAATTATAGTCTGCTTTTACTTGACAAGTGTAGTTCAATAGGTGGTTTTAATTGCAAATGATATGCTTGAAATTAAATAATTAGTCAATATATATTTTTTATTTTTTCTCTTGTGGAGCAGCAATGCCTTGGTGATTTTGATAACCTATCTTATGACTTCTCCATTTTTCATCAGCATACCATTCAAGTTCCATAAAATTATCTCTTGTATCGTCTAAATGTTTCTCCAACAATTTACGCATATTCTCAACTTGTTCTTTGTATTGAGGATTTTTTGCCAAATTTACTTTTTCATAAGGGTCGTTTTTTAGGTCATAAAGTTCTTCACCCTTGTCCTCAATATAGTATGTATATTTATATTCATCTGTACGAATCATTCTACCGGGAGACACTGTAAAGCCCCACTCTGTATGCCATTCACTTGCCACAAATTCTTTTTGTGGAATTTCTTTGCCAAACAATACATTTGAAATATCAGTACCTCTTACACCATCAGGGACTTCTATTCCTGCATAACCGCAAAGTGTTGGGTATAGGTCGAGAAGTGATGTTAAACCTTGGATATGGTTAGTTTGTGGTACAATATCTTTTCCACTGAAAATAAAAGGAACTCTTGTTACTTCTTCATAAAAGTCAACTTGTTTTGTAACTCTACCGCGAGCTACCATACTGTCACCATGGTCAGCCATAAATACTATCATAGTATCATCTTTTTTGCCAGTTTTTTCAAGTGCGTCAAGAATTAGTCCTATTTCTCTATCTACAAACTCCAAATAATAGTAGTAAGCAGCTAAATAGTGTTGATAGTTTCTCAGTGTCCAGCCTGATGTTTGTGCTTGTCTGTTGTGACTGCAACAAATATATTGTATTGCTTTTGGTCGGTTTTCTATATCATCAAAATCAAAGTTTTCCGGTAGCGGTGGCAAAGGTTTACCTGTTTCTATATCATCATGTACGCCTGCATTTGCACCTATCCAACCACAAATATTATGAGGATTTACAAGGTCTGCAACCATAAGCAGTGGTTTTTCAAAGTTATGTTTTTCCAAAAATTCAACACATTTTTCTGTTGTATATCTGTCTTGATATGTATCAAAATTTAGTGGGAAAGCTTCTTTTTCGTCAGGTATTTTAATTTGTTCTTCCGGTTCACAGTAAAATCCACGCAAAGCACCTGCATCATGACATTTACCAAAGTGATATGTGTCATAACCTGCATTTTTAAAAGTTTCTCCAAGTGTAGGGACATCGGTAGATACAGTACTTATAGGCCAATTTCTGCCATTGGAAAGCACGTCAATTTCGTGTGGGTATCTACCACTCCAAAAAGATGCACGTGCAGGTTGGCAAAGTGGACAAGGAGTATAACATTTATCAAAAATTACACTATCCTTTGCAATTCTGTCTATATTCGGTGTTTTAACAAAATCGTTTCCGTAGCAGGGTAATGCTCGCCATGTAAGCTGGTCAGTTACAAATATTAAGATGTTTTTTTGTGACATATTTTTTTCTCCTTTTTTTGTATTCTTCTCTATTATAACTATATCCCTGTATTATGTAAATACAGGGATATGGTTTTGCTATTTAATTATTACATATTTATTATTTTTTGCCAAGATAAATATCGTAAGCTTTTTGATTGATTTCAATAGCTCTGTCTATGCCACGATTTTTTAAGTTCTTTACAAAAGTAGGATAGTCTTTTTCAAAATCGCTGATACCAAGTATCCATTTTTGGAAACATTCATCAACATAAGGTTCAATGTTACTCATTAGTTTGTTGTATTCTTTTTCGTCTTCAGGTAGATATTTTAGTGTTAGGTTACCATCAACATAAGGAGGCATATTTTCCAAATACCATTCTGAATGTTCAGAATACATTTTAATAACTTCTTTTGCAGAGTCTGTTGCTGAAGCTGTTTCAAACATTGGGTCATGATCCATACCTATTCTGTATTGACACCCTAGGCTACGTAGATAAGCTATTACACTTTTTCCTGAATTTAGAACTTTATCTGTAAATACTTTTTCGCCTTTTTCATTTACTGTGTATGTATCACCTTCGATACCCCAGTTCATAATGTTTGCGCCCTCTTCTGTAAAGAAGTAATCCATAAACTTAATAACTGTTACAGGGTCTTTACAGCTGCTTGATATACCCCAACCAACAACAGGTGAAGATTCTGCACGTTCTTTTACTACGCCGTTTTGGTCAGCTATTGGAGGTATACCTTGCATTTTAAATCCTGGGATATCTTTTGCAAGAGTTACATTGTAGCTTGCTGCACTTTGCCAGTCGTGTGTCATACCACCCAAGTTACCGCCTAACAGTACGTCACGGCTTTTTGGTCCACGTGTGAATATTTCAGGGTCAATTAATCCTTCTTTGTACCATTTAGCCATATTTGTTACACCAATTTTAAAGTTTTCTTCAAGTGGCTCAAATACAACTTTACCATCTCTTACATAGAAGTTTGTGCTTGTATCCCATAGGCATAGGTATTCGTCAAGCATTTTGTGTCCTGCTCTGTCGAATAGAGGAATTTCGTCTTTTAGACCGTTTCCGTTAGGATCTTCGTTTCTGAATGCTGTTAAAACGTTATAAAGTTCATCAACATTGGTAGGTGCTTTAAGATTTAGTTTATCCAACCAGTCTTGACGAATCCACCACATTTCTGTAACCTTTGTTTTTATAGCTTTTGGTATTTGATAGATATTTCCGTCAAGTGAAGTAGCATAACGTTTTACTTTTGGGTTTTCGTCAAAAACTCTTTTAATGTTTGGAGCATATTTATCAATTAGGTCATTGAGCGGAATCAGACCACCGTCTCTGCCAAGTTCTTCAAGAGCAGCAGGGTCTACAAAGCCTATAATATCTGCAAGGTCACCTGAGTTTAGCATATTTGTGAATGCTTGTTTCTCGTCTGAACTCGATTTTGGGATAATTCCTTCAAGATATATATTTGTTCTTTTGCCTATTTCTTGCCAAATTGGCCAGTTACCGTCAAATGGCATATTGTTAAAGTTTAGAAATATTGAAAAAGTTTTCTTGTCTTTGCTGATAAGACTGCCTTCTAATTTTTCCTCAACAACAGGTGTATCAGTGTTGTCCGTAGTATTGTTTGTGTTGCCGCAAGCGGTAAAAGTTGTAGCAAGAAGTGCGATTGCCAATAGTGTAGCTAGTAATTTTTTCATATTTATACTCCTCGTTATATTTTTTATTTTAAAAGATTAAAGCAAATCTTTTAGTTATTTATTGTTTAAAAATTATCCTTTAACAGCACCAAGAGTCATACCTGTTTTAAAGTATTTTTGTACGAAAGGATATACTATTATGATTGGGATTATTGCGAAGATAATAATAGCATATATTATAGTAGTTGGTGAAGTCATTGAGCTTGATGTAATAATTGCTGCTTCTGTTTCATTTGCAACTCTGTCAACAATTAATTTTTTCAGTAGAACTTGTAGTGGCATTTTACTGTCATCTTTCAATAGGTTCATTGGCCAAAAATAACCATTCCATCTATTTACGGCATAGAACATACCAACTGTTGCAAGTGCGGGTTTTGATAGTGGCAAGAAAATTTTTGCAAATATTTTAAGGTTATTTGCACCATCAATAAATGCGGCTTCTTCAAGTGATTCAGGTAGTTGTTCAAAAAAGCTTTTCATAATGATAAGGTTGTATGTATTGATACCAAAGCCAATGATAATAGCTGTACGTGTATTTAGCAGATTGTAATCTCTGAATGTTAGGTATAGTGGAATCATACCTGCACTGAACCACATTGTAAATACTGTAAACAGTGTCCAAAATTTACGGAAAAGCAAACGTTTTTTACTTAGTGCATACGCCATTGTTGTTGTCAAGAACATATTAAATATTACACCAAATATTGTATAAAAGAATGTGTTTCCATAAGAAACCCATATATTGGGAGTTTTGAATGCTTCTATATAACTTTGAAAGTTTACACCTTTTGGCAAAAAAATTACTGTACCGTCTTCTACGTAAAGTGGTTTACTGATAGATGCTATAAATGTATAGTATATTGGATACAGTACAACTATTGTGATTATGATACCCAAAATAATCATAGTAATATTAAATATCTTTTCACCTTTACTTTCAATAAGGTGGTTTTCTTTTTTCTTACTCATATACGTTTCCCTCACTTTTCTTACCAAAGAGTTGATTCAGTTAGTTTTTTACTTATTTTATTTGCACCTACAACCATAATCAGTGCTATAATTGCTTCAAATAGTCCAACTGCTGTTGCAAGTCCATAGTTACGTTGCTCTATACCTAAGCGATAAGCATAAGTTGCTATAACGTCGGCTGTTTGATAAGTTGTTGGTTTGTATAGAAGTAGTATGGATTCATAACCTACTTTTACCATTTTACCTATATTTAGTATGAACATTGTTACTATTGTAGGTAAAATTCCCGGGATAGTTACATTTACAATTTTTTTCCATTTATTTGCACCGTCAACGGTTGCGGCTTCGTACAGTTGTTGGTCGATACCCATAAGTGCCGCTATGTATACTATTGCGTTAAAACCTGCTGTCTGCCATAGTGTCATTGTTGTATATATTCCACGGAAGTATTCAGGTTTAACCATAAAGTAAATTGGTTCAAAACCAAGTTTTTGTAACATAAGATTAATAATACCTGTGCTTGGTGATGTAAAGTTTACAACCAATCCACATACAACAACCGCTGAAATAAAGTGGGGAAGGAATGTTGCTGTTTGTGTCATTTTACTTACAAATTTGTTTTTCATTTCTGTAATAGCAATCGCAAGTATTATAGGGAAAGGGAAACAAATAAGTATTTGCCATACAGCTATCATAAATGTATTTTTTACAACACGTATAAAATCAGGACTGCTCATAAAATCTTTGAAGTTTTGAAGTCCGACAAAAGTACTGCCTGATATACCTTTAAATAAGTTATAATCATAGAAAGCTGTTCTTAAACCAACCATAGGTTTATATGCAAACATTAAAAACCAAATTACACCCGGTATTAACAGAAGATATAAATCCCAATCTTTTTTAATAATTCGTCCGAACATTTTAACTTTATTCATAAATTTTTTTTCTTCACTATTTGATAAAGTTTTTTCATTCTTCTTTTTTAAAACTGCATTCGCCATCACTTTACCTCCAAATTTTAAATTTTATATAAGGCATTAACAAATTCTTTATATTCGTTGTTGCTAAATAAAAGTTAACACAATATTAAATAATTGTAAATCATCAATAATTAAATTATACTCAAA
>JAHHTR010000126.1 GCA_020024515.1 Angelakisella sp. | reverse complement strand
TTAGCTGAAAAATTCTTTTCAATACTCAGAGTTAAGCTTAAAACATTTGAAGAAGTTCGAAAGCTCATAAATGAATACATATATTTTTACAACAATGAAAGAATACAGCTAAAAACAAAACTGACTCCGCTCGAAAAACGAAGTCAGTATATCGCTTAAAATTTTATAATTCTACCCGCAGGGGCTTTTTGTACTGTCCGTACAAATTGAGGGAGTTCATTTTTTATTATCTGCTTTTATGAAACTCCTTTACTCTATCTTGAAATCTTTTATTGTCTGCAAATATCAACACCTAATAGCTATTATGAACGAAAAGAAGTAAAAACACTTGAATTAAACTTTTTTATTTGGTATTCTATAATAAAAAAGCTTCTGATTAAGAATCAGAAGCAACTCACACACTGTGAGGTTACATAAAGCAACGTGTTGGATAAATCTTTATTTGAACGTGTAGTGTAATCTCATAAGGCTTTGAGATGTTCACATGATAACATATAAAAATAGAAATGTCAATATATAAGGAGGAGAAAAATATGGAACAATATTATATCGGGCTTGATATTGGTACAAATTCTGTGGGATGGGCAGTTACAAATACCAATTACAAAGTACTGAAATTTAAAGGTAATGCTATGTGGGGCATTCGCCTGCTCGAAGAAAGCAAGGGAGCAGATAAAAGGAGAAACTTTCGATCAGCACGAAGAAGAACTCAACGGAACAGATACAGACTTGATTGTCTTGAAATGCTTTTCGATAAGGAAATAGCTAAGATTGATCCTGCCTTTTTTCAGCGACTCAAAGAAAGCAATCTCTATATGGAGGACAAATCATATGAAAGTAAGTACAGTGTATTCAATGATACTGATTTCACAGATAAAGATTATCACAAAAAATATAAAACAATTTATCACCTTAGAAAAGAGCTCATTGAAAGTGACGCTCCACACGATATAAGACTTGTATATTTAGCAATCAGTCATATCATTAAAAACAGAGGACATTTCCTCTTTGATACAGATTTAGGCGAAAAGGAAACTTCAGTTAACTTTAATGTAGTTTGGGATTCTCTTAATCTATATTTAAGAGATAACTATGACATTTATTTTTCCTGCGATAATTATAAAGAAATTGAAGATATACTAAAGAGTTCCACACTTACAAAGACTAAAAAGAAACAAGAACTTATTAATCTCTTTGATATAAACAAAAGGTCAGAACCGCAAAAAAGTGCTATTATTAGCTTCCTTTCAGGATGTAGCACATCTGCTAATGACTTATTTTCGACTGAAATATACAAGGATTCCGAGTGTAAGAGTATATCTTTGAGCAGTAATTATGATGATAACTGTTCAATGTATGAAAGTACTTTCGGTGAAGAATTTGAACTGATTGAAAGAATAAAATCCGTTTATGATTGGGCTGTACTTGCTGACATCTTAAAAGGTGAAAAGTACATTTCCTTTGCAAAGGTTAATGACTACGAAAAACACAAAAGTGACCTAAAACTGCTTAAAACATTTGTAAAGGATTTTTGCTTTGCAAAGAAAAATATTATATTTAATGAAAACAAAAAAGGTGTTTGCAACTATTTAGCATATAGTAAACATTCTAAGGGCAGTAATGCGGTTTCGCCACTTGAAACTGCTTGTTCGCAAGAAAAATTTTGTGAATTTTTAAGAAAAACACTTCCAAAGGACTGCCCTGACCCACAATATTCTAAAATGTATGAAGAAATAGCAGCGGCTTCCTTTATGCCTAAGATGGTTACGAAAGACAATTCTGTTATTCCAATGCAGGTTAATAAAATTGAGCTTAAAAAGATTCTTGATAATGCTGTAAAGTATTTACCTTTACTCTCTGAAACTGACGAAAGTAATAAGACTGTCAGTGAAAGAATCATGGATATCTTCTCTTTCAGAATTCCATATTATGTTGGACCGCTTAATACCCATAGCGATAAGCATTGGCTTGTACGAACCGATGGTAAAATTTATCCATGGAACTTTGAACAAGTAGTCGATACTGATATAAGTGCAGAAGCTTTTATCAATAATTTAACAAGCAAATGCACTTACCTTCCAAGAGAGGATGTTATTCCCAAAAGTTCACTTCTTTACAGTTCTTTTATGGTCTTGAATGAACTTAATAACCTCAAAATTGATAGTGTCAAGATCAGTACTGAATTAAAGCAAGATATCTACTTTGAGCTTTTCATGAAGAAGAATAAAGTAACGCAAAAAGCACTGATGAATTATTTAAAAACTAAACACGGTCTTACGGATTTTGTTTTAAGCGGCATTGATGGTGACTTCAAAAGCAATTTAAAATCATATAGAGATTTAGCTTTTTTGGATATCTCAAACGCGCAGAAAGAAGATATTATAAAAGCAATTACAATTTTTGGTGATGACAAAAAACTGTTAAAAAGGCGTCTAAAGAATCAATTTGGAACTTCTCTGAGCGATGAAGATATAAAGAAAATCTGCAAATTAAAATATACCGATTGGAGTAAACTTTCTAAAAAGTTCTTAATGGGACTCGATGGTACAATAAAATCTACTGGTGAAGTTTTAACTATTATCCGTGCACTTTGGGAAACTAATAATAATCTTATGCAGCTTCTAAGTGACGAAAATACATTTACAGAAAAAATCAAGGAAGAAAACGGTAATATCTCTTTCAAGGGACTCCGTGGTGAAGTTGAAGCTCTCTATGTATCACCTAAAATAAAAAGACCCATATATCAATCAATGCAAATTGTTCAGGAAATAGTTAAAATTATGAAGTGTGCGCCTGCAAAGATTTTTGTTGAAGTGCCTCGAGGTGATGATGAAAAAGCTAGACTTCAACGAGACGCAGAAAACAGAACAGTTTCAAGGAAAGAAAAGCTCTTAGAACTTTATAAGATGTGCAAAAATCAAGAGCCTCAACTTTATGAGCTTCTCCAAAACACTGATGCAAATAAATTCAAAAGAGATGCACTTTATCTCTATTTTACTCAGTTTGGAAAATGTATGTACACAGGTAAATCAATCGATATAGAAGAAATTTATAATAAGAATCTATATGATGTTGACCATATTTTCCCACAGTCTAAAATTAAAGATGACAGTCTTGATAATCGTGTACTCGTATGCAAAACCGTCAATGAAAATAAGGGAAATATTTATCCGATAAACGAGAGCATAAGAAAAAATCAATCTGGCTTTTGGTACAGCCTTAAAGAAAAGGGTCTTATAAGCAATACAAAATATGAACGTCTTATAAGAAATACACCTTTAACAGATGACGAACTTTCTGCATTCATTGCAAGACAGCTTGTTGAAACAAGACAGTCTACAAAGGCCATTGCTCAGCTTTTAGAAAAGATATATACACAATCAGAAATTGTGTACGTTAAAGCAAGCCTCGCTTCAGATTTCAGGAAAAAATATGATTTCATAAAGAGCCGTGATGTGAATGACTTGCACCATGCAAAGGATGCATACTTAAATATAGTTGTTGGCAATGTATACAACACCCAGTTTAACCACAATAAACTTTTTTACGTTAAAGGCTTGCAGAAAGGTACATATAGTATAAATCAAATGTTCAACTACCCTGTTAAAAATGCGTGGATTACCGAAAACAATGAATCAATTGGAATTGTCAGAAATACAATGAACAAAAATAATATTCTCTACACACGTTATTCCTATAAGCAGCGAGGTGGATTGTTTGACCAAAATATTCTCAAAAAAGGAAATGGTCAAGTATCTATAAAGGGAAACTCTCCTCGTGCTGATATACAAAAATATGGTGGATATAACAGAGCTGCTTCAACATATTTTGCAGTAGTTGAATTTAATGATAAAAAGGGTAAAAAAACAAGAAGACTTATCCCTGTTGACCTTTACCTCGAAAAGAAATATCTTGAAAATCCTGAAAAGTTCATGTGTAATCTTTTGGGTGTTACAGAAGTGAAAATCATTATTCCATGTGTTAAATATAATACTCTGATAAGCGTAAACGGCTTTAGACTCCACATAAGCAGTAAGTCTGGCGGCGGTGCAACATATGTTTGTAAGCCTGCAGTACAGCTTGCTCTCGGATATCCAAACGAAAAGTATATCAAAGCTATTTCTAAATATCTGGAAAGATGCGCTTTACTTAAAGAAAAGGATGATAAATCCCCAACCGCTTTTGAAAAATTAACTAATGTGGAAAATATAGAACTGTATGATACATTAACTCATAAACTTTTAACTACTGTATTCAAAAACAAATTTGAAAGACTCGGTAATATTTTAAATGATAAAAGGGATACCTTTGAAAAGCTTCCTATATATGAACAGTGCTATGTACTTATGCAGATTTTAACTATACTCCATGCTAATGTACGCACAGGTGATTTAACGTTCATCGGTGAAGCGAAAAAATCCGGTGTTGTTTCTGTTGGATGTGAAATAAAAAAATCAAAGACATTGCAATCATTTAAAATTATTCATCAATCAATTACAGGGCTGTTTGAAAAAGAAACCGAACTTTTAAATTACTAAATAAAAAGGGGGCGTATTATATGGGATGGCGAACGGTTGTAATTACAAAACCTACTAAACTAGATTTAAGACTTGGCTATATGGTTGTACGTGACAGTGAAAGTACTGTTCGTGTGCATATTCACGAAATTTCAGTTCTAATTATTGAAACTACTGCTGCCTCAATAACTACTGCCCTCTTAAATGAACTTACCAAACAAAAAATCAAAGTTATTTTTTGCGATGAAAAGCAAAATCCTTCATCAGAACTTGTATCATATTACGGCAGCCACGACTGTTCTATGAAAATAAGAGACCAAATTAAATGGAAGACTGAAAATAAACAAGCTATTTGGACAGCTATTGTCGCTCAAAAAATAGAAAATCAAGCTAAGAACCTTAACTTTTGGAATTTGCCTGAAGCTAATGCCCTATACGGTTACATAGAAGAAATTGAATTTAATGACGAAAGCAACCGTGAGGGTCATGCTGCAAAAGTATATTTTAACGCGCTGTTTGGTAAAAAATTTTCACGCTCTGATGAATCTGCAGTAAATGCTGCACTTAATTATGGTTACAGTATAATCTTAGCGTGTATCAATCGTGAAATAACAGCCTGCGGATATTTAACTGAGCTTGGTGTTTTTCACGATAATATGTTTAATCCGTTTAATTTGAGTTGTGATTTAATGGAACCTTTTAGACCTATTATTGACGGACGTGTAAAGAAAATGAATCCTACTAAATTTGATAAAGATGAAAAGAAAGAACTCCTTTCACTTTTAAATCTTGAATTTATTATTGATGATCGTAATCAAACACTTTTAAATACGATTAAAATATATGTAAAAAGTGTTTTGGATTCAATTGAAGCGGGAGATTCTTCCCTTATAAAATTTTACAGATATGAGTTATAGATTTATGAGAGTAATTGTATTTTTTGATTTGCCTACTGAAACTGATACAGACAGGCGCAATTATAGAAAATTTAGAAAAGCATTAATCAAAGGCGGTTTTATGATGATTCAGCAATCTGTCTATGCAAAGCTTGCTCTAAATTTTACTGAAGTGAACAATATTATAAATGAAGTTAAAAAAATACGTCCTGATACAGGTTTAGTACAAGTTTTATCAGTAACTGAAAAGCAATTTTCAAAAATGGAGTTTATATCAGGAAAATGTAAAACTGATGTTATTAACAGCGACGAAAGGATGCTGATTTTATGATGTTGACTTTTGACTTTTTATCTTCACCGATAGAAATCAGCAGCAACAATATTAATATTTTATGTATTGAAAACCGTCCTATTTTCAGTAAAGTAGTAGAAGCTTTCAGAAATGGAACAGAAGAAGAAAGTAATATTGTTCTATCTCAAAACTACAATCCAATAAAATTTAAAGATAATATTGTTTTCATATATGATTATTTTGATTTATCTTTGCCTTCCTCTCTTAATAAGAAAATATATGAATCACTATCACAATTCTGTACAAATGAAATGCCAACTGAATCAGCACTATTGAAGC
>JAHHTR010000125.1 GCA_020024515.1 Angelakisella sp. | reverse complement strand
GATAATATAGAATTATTATGTAGTAGTATGGTGTAAGTATCAAATTTTGATTTAATTTTTTTAGACGGATAAAAAAATTGATAATTTCACTATTTTAAACAAATATAATTAATTTTTTAATAAGGAGAGAGCTATGAAACGAATACTTGGTTTAATATTAACATTTGCCATTATTGCAAATCAGGTTGCAGTTGTTGGCTTTGCAGAGAGTAAAGTAAATGACTTGTTACCTACTGCTCTTGGTACAAGTAATGTATCACATAGTAAAAAAGAAAAGTTATCAACTAAACAACAAGATGCTCAAAGAATAGTAAATACTTGGGACGATTTTAAAAATGCGTTAGCTGATAACACAGTCAATACGATAATCTTTAATAATACAATCGAAAATTATCGTCCGGAAAATGGTGATGAAGCATTAATGATAAATCACCCTGTAACAATTATTGGACAAGGACATACTTTGGGCTTAGGCTATGGTGGAATTATTTTAGGTGATGACGTTACATTTAAAGATATTGGCATTAATTTTAATAATAATGTAAGAAATGCAATTATTGCCAATGGATATAGCTTAACATTGGATAATGTAAAAAATAAAAGCGCAAGATTGTCTTTACATATTTTTGCAGGCGGTATAACAGATTATAATAGTCCGGGTGCAACTCCACCGTCTAGGGGTAATTATGGACAGATTATTTTGAAAAACAGAAGCGAAGTAGGGAATATTTATGCGGGAAGTATGTCAGATGTAGGCGTAAATCCTGATACCTCTCAACCTTTGCCGGAAATACCTAATGATTTTACAGGCAATGTAGATATTAAAATAGAGAATAAGGGCGTTGATAAAATAGGCGCTATTTACGCAACAGGAGCAAGAGAAGACCGTCGTGGAGGAAATCCAGATGGTATGATGGAAGACCGTGCACCATATAAAGTATCCGGAAATGTCACAATAAATATACAAACAGTAAAAAGTTTGGATATTTATCCGAAAACAGGCGGAATAAATAATGCTTCCATAATATATGATGAAAGCACCGGATCCAAATCAACAGTAATGCTATATGATAATTTGGATAATGTGGAAATAATAAAAGGTCATTTGGCATTAAGTTCAAATAAAGATACTGAAATCAATAAGATAACAGTGTCAAATAACGCAGTGATTGATCTAGCTGGTATTACAAAAAATATTACAGTTAATGATTTTGAAGGTGGCGGAGATTTAGTCCTTGGTACCAACCAGACACTTAATATAACAGGAAATGTGACTGATACTACGAGAGTTGGTATAGGCGGAATTTTTTCTAACAAATCTACCGATAAACCGGAGAAAAATGGACATAAATATATAGCAGCAATAAATTCGCAAGACAGCTCATTTGTTTTACTTCCACATAGTTCTTCTCCAAATGACAAATTTAATAAAGATGGACAAGGAAATTGGACTGTAAATACAGATGCAATAACTCCTCCAACATTAGATGTTCTGTTATCTGAGTTTAGTATTGATGATAAAAATAAATCTGTAAATATTGATGATTTTAAAACAGATGGTATAGGATTTAAAGTTAAAACTAAAATAGCAGACTCCGGGAAAGAGGGAACGTTTGAAGAAGTAAATATCAAGTATAACATTAAAATTTTTTCACAAACATATAATGGAAGCAGTGATGGTACAGGTGCAGCCGAATTTCCTATATTGAATATGTCTGTATATCAGGAAAGTTCGATGGACGGAACCGGTTTGGATACTATATCATTGTATTGTAACGATCCGGAACAGGAAATTTATGCTGGAACATATACAATAACAATCATACCAAATACCCCACAAGGAACATCATTAAAGGAAACGGTAGTGTTGGAAATTACTAATGCCGGTGATACAACACATACCCACAGTTGGACTTATACAGCAAATGATAATGTAATAACTGCAAATTGCAGTGACGCACAATGCCCTGTAAAAACAGCAACGATTACAATAAATGCGCCAACTAATTTGATTTATGACGGTCAAGAAAAGGTAGCTGTTGCCACATCATCTACATCTGAAATAAAAGTTCCGACTATTGTATACAAGAAAAACCAAGATGAAGTGTTGCAATCAGCTCCGATTAATCCAGGTACATATTCAGCAAATATTACAATAGACAATGCGACAGCGACAGTAAGCTTTGAGATTACTAAAAAAGCTGTTCCAAGTCTTGCGGAAATAACACAAAATGTTTATAAAACAGAGACAAGCGTGAAAGTTGTAAATATCAACAAAGATATGCCAAGCGATGCGGGAAAACTGTCTTACAGAGTTGATAATGTACCGTCAGGCATAACCAATATAAATTTTGCAGACAATAATATGACTTTTGATGTAAGCGGTATTAAGGCAAACAGCAGTATAACCATTCCGGTAATAATAACATCTGAATATTATCTTGATACAACACGAAATGTAACAATAATATTTAAAGACAGAACTATTGATATTAAAAATGTAAAACCTCAAAACAGCGTTTATGACGGAAAACAAAAAACAGGCTATACAGGTGCGCCAACAGCCGATGGCGTAAATGCAGATAATTTTGTAGTTAACTATACAGGTATTTCGTCTACAAATTATCCAACAACAACAGTTATGCCAAAAGATGCAGGTAACTATAACGTTGTATTTTCAATTAAAGGTACTGATATTCAAAGTACTCCAATAGCATTTGAAATAACAAATGCAACACCAACAATAACATGGCAATCAAATACGCAATCATTACCTTTGGGAAGCGACGCGTCACAAATAAAAAAACCAACAGTAGTACTTGTTAATAATGAAAAATTTGAAGGCACTGTTGATTACAGATATCGCAAGTATGGTACTAATGGAGCATTTACAGACGAGTTCCCGAATGCAATAGGTAAATATGAAGTAGAAGCATCTGTCAGCGCATTTAAAAACTATAATGAGGCAAAAAATAAGACAAATTTAATACTTGAAATTACAAAAAATGTAGCAGAATATAGTGTCAAAGCAGAGTATATCACAAAATATACAGACACAGCTGAACACAGTGTTGATTTAGCGGAAGCTTTGAAAAATACATTGGGTGATAAATTTACAGCTGATGAAACAATATCAAATACAAGTATAACAACTGTAACAGGTTCAAAAATTAAAGATACCGGAATTAAAGGTAATACATTTAATTTTAAATTGGCATCAAACAAAATGAAAGACTATAACTTCAAAGATGGCAAATATGAAGAAACAGTTACAATAAAAGCCGAAACTCAAAATTTCAAAAATATTAAAATAGAACTAAAAGTAATTGTTACACAAAGAGATAAGGTTACTTTTGATTTGAGCAAAGTTAAGGTTGAAAGTAAAGTTTATGATGGCAATAAGATTGTAGTTAGCGGTAAACCTCAAACCAATGGTTATACAGGCGCTGTAACAATGGAAATTAGCAAAGATGATAAGGTTATTTCGGAATTACCAAAAGATGTTGGTAATTATAAAATAAGATATATTGTTGATGATCATATTTCTTATGGTATAAGTGACTATATTCATTTTGAGATTACGCCAAAACCACTTACATTTGACGGCTCAGCTATGAAGATTGAAAAAATGTATGATGGTACAAAGAAGATAACAAATTCTATATCAGGGAATATTGCAATAAATGGTATTGTCGGAAAAGAAAATGTTTCTCTAAAATATGTAATTTCAAAAGATACTGAATTTGATACAGAGAAACCTCATACAGTAAATAAAACTATTGCACTAAGCAATAATGTTGCAGAAACATATTTAGAGGGAAGAGATAAATCAAACTATATAATTAATGACTATTTAATATCAAATGTAAAAATGGTTATTAATAAAGCAACACCTCAAATTAAATGGGGAAAAGATACTCAAAAACAAACATTGGTATATACAGGTGAAATTGCAAAAATAGTTCCACCAACAGTTATTTTGCCAACAGATAATTATACAGGCATTATAAATTATTCATACAGAGTATCAGGTTCTAATGGTGCATATATTAATAATTTGCCAATAAATGCGGGTATTTATGAAGTTAAAGCAAGTATTCCTGAAAGTGAATACTATAATGCGGCAGTCGGTGATGAAATAATGACATTGACTATTAAAAAAGCTGTAGCTCCTACACTGCCTCAAGATATAAGCGGACATTTCTCTTATGATAACTCTCTGAATAAATTTATTTTTACAGTTGATAAAATCAACGGTGCAGAGTATAGTTCAGATAGTAAAATTTGGAAAGACAGCAATGTATTTGAAAACTTAGAGCAAGATACAAGCTATACTTTCTATGTTCGTATTAAGGAAACAGAAAACATTTTGGTAGGTGCAGTAAAATCTATTACAGCAAAATCACCTAAGCTAATTACAAAATCACCTATGATTACACCAAATGGCGGTAAGTTTACTTCTCCACAAAAAGTAGTTATAGATTGCAAACCAAATACAACTATTTATTATACATTAGACGGCAGTGACCCAAGTGATACAACTAATTTGAACAGACTAAGCAGTAAAACAAGTGTAACACTAAAAGTTGTTGACAGTACAACTGTACGTGCAATAGCTGTTGAAAATACAGAGAAGATACCCAGTGTAGAGTCAGTGGCACTGTTTGCTATGAATAGAGATAGGTATGAGAACAGAACAAAGAGTGATGATTTGAAAGACAGTTCATTACCTGAAAGTTTGAAAGATTTAGGATATCATAGTGCAAAACAAGTTGAAAAGGCTCTTCAAAATGGTATAAAAGACATGTTTGGAAATGATTTTGCTAAATCATTTAAGACACAAAATGTTAAGTTACAATATAGAATAAACACAGGTTCATTGGGTAATGAAGAAAAATGGGTAGATGCTACTCCTTCACACTTTGTAAATGGTGGTATCACAATAGAGTTACCTTATCCAAAAGGCACAAGCAAAAATACACATGAATTTAAAGTTGCCCATATGTTTACATCAACATCAATAGACGATAAGTATAAACCGGGTGATATAGAATATCCATTTGTTCAAAAGACATCTGATACACTTAGATTTACAGTTAATGGTCTATCTCCGATAATGATTACATGGACAAAAATTGATACAGGAAATAATGGTGGCAACAATGGCGGAAGCACAGGCGGAAACAATGGTAGTGACGATTATGAAGAAAGCCAAAAAGAAAATGATTTTTGGAAAAATGTCGAAAATAGAATTGATGAGGCTAAATCAGGCAACACAATAAAGGTAAATGCTGATAAATTTCATAAACTGCCTGTTTCTGTAATGAATGCAATTCTTGCAAAACCGGGTGTTAAATTGGTTATAGAGTGGAATGGTGGTAAGCCTATTATCCTTACTTCACGAAATGCTCTGACAGAACAAAATCGCATTTACTACCCTCTTTCATATCTTGCTGATTTAAGGCTTGATAGAGATATTCATAATTATATAAGTCCTGAAACAAGCGAATCATATAAACCTGAAATTCCAAGTAGCAAGGTTGAGGAGTCAAGCAAACCGGAAATAAGCAACTCTTCTTCAAGTACAGAAGTAAGCAGTAAACCGATAGAAGAATCAAAATCCGAATCAGAAAGTTCTAAACCTGAAAGTTCGGAAGAAACAATAACACCTAACAAAGAAGAAAATAAGAGTAGCAATTCAGCTGTTTATATAGCAATAATACTTGTTGTTGTTTTAGCAGTATCCGGCATACTATTCTATTTGGTTAATAAAAAACGTAAATACTAATAAATATAATGCTATTTAATTTAGCTATTGTATAATAATAAAAAATCTCTACTGATTGCATTATTTTCAGTGGGGATTTTTTTATAATATTAATGTATAACTTTTTTTATTAAATAGTATCTATATCAGAAAGATTATATAATATTGATATAAATATAAAAAAGCAAGAAACCGCAAAGATTTCTTGCTTTTTTATAAATTTGGGATTGAAAATGATTTTACTATAATATAAAAATTTTGATAGTTATTTAAATAAGATATTATATTATATAT
>JAHHTR010000124.1 GCA_020024515.1 Angelakisella sp. | reverse complement strand
CGTTCTGAACTGGACTGGCTCATCTACAATGACCCGCTGTCCTATGCTGAATTGATTTTGAATGGTGACCCAGAAAAATACTTGAGAACCGTAACGGAGAGACCGCAGTTGGATTTCGAGTAATAAGCAAAGCCGCCAGAGGCACATCTATGAGATGCTGCTTCTGGCGGCTTTTTAACATAAGAGAATTCGTAGGTTTTTATGAATGTGGTTGGATACCTGTCATCATGTGGAATAAAATGTGTTATACTAAGCCGAAATATTTTTCAAAAAAGTCTTTTAGCTTGTTGATGACAGTTTGTTTTTTCAAAGCCCTATTTGAACCACCTGAAAATCTTGAAATCGGCGGCAATATTTTATCAAGATCTGTTCCTGTGGTTTTTATCCCACCATCTCTGAATGAGTTTTCTATAAATTTTTGAGCTTCATCGTGTTTTAGTTTTTCATCTTTGATGATTGTTTCTAAGTCCTGCTCTTTTTGCTTTTTAACAAAGTCTTTCCAGTCCTTTTCAACATCTGTTTTTACTGTCATTTGGGCAACAAATCCATCAATTAGAGCTTTTTTGCTACGCAGCTCAACACTTGCATCTATTGATTTGTTAATATTAGCAAGAATCGTTTTATCCTCACAATTTGATTCGTGATATTTGGTGACAAGCATCAAGATATAATCTATATTGACCTCAACCTGCTTGATAAGTTCGATTTCAAAAACAATATCATCGTTGATTCGCTCTTTTTCAATGTCACTTTTTTTAGCGTAATCTTGGTATAAGTCAATGTAGATGCTTTGATAATCTTGTAGATCTCTAACGGATACAGAATTATCACTTTCAAAATCATCAAAACACCTTAAAATGTTTCTCAATTTCAAAATGTGACCGAACAGTTTGATAAATTCTTTTTCGTTATCCTCGCCCACGATTTGAGTGCTTATTGGAAATTCATTCACAAGTCTGGCAACAAGCTCGTTATAACCTTCAATATGTTTTCCACTATCATCTTCATAGCCATTCATATATTCATTGTAAGTTTTTAGGATAACCATGCCTCTTGCGTTTTCGTCTCCAAAAAGTGCTAAGGCATTATTGGTAGAAGTCTCAAGGTTTCTAAAACAAACAATGTTTCCAAATGTTTTAACCGAGTTTAAAATACGATTGGTACGAGAAAACGCTTGTATCAGACCATGATCTTTTAAATTCTTGTCTACCCACAAGGTATTGAGAGTAGTTGCGTCAAATCCTGTTAAAAACATATTGACTACAATCAGCAAATCAATTTCACGATTTTTCATTCGCAATGAAACATCTTTATAATAGTTAGGAAATTTATCAGCAGATGTATCATAGCTAACATTAAACTGCTCTTTATAATCATTAGTAATTACATTCTCAAGAAAATCCCGTGAAGTTTGATCAAGACCGCTTGTGTCGAAATTCTCGTCTTGCAAGACATCATCTGGATCTTCTTCGTTTGGATTAAAACTGAATATCGTAGCAATATTTAATTTATGACCGGTTTCCTTCATTTGTTTTTTAAATTCATTGTAATATGCAATCGCCGCTGGAATAGATGCGACTGCAAAAATCGAATTGAAACCATTTACTTTTGCAGTTGTTTTTTGCTCTGATACCGTATTATTCTTGGACTTCGCCATTTTTTCCACATTCGTAATCACCTTATGGTCAAAAAAGGAACGGCTTTGATTGCGATAAGTTTTTTGTTCAAAATGTTCAAGAATATATTCCGTAATCTCAGATACTCTTTTAGGATCAAGCAAAGCTTTTTCCCGATCAATTGCCTTTACTTGCTTGTCATATAAAAGTTCAGGGTTTTTAATTGTGTTGATATAATCGATTCTAAAAGGCAGTACATTCCCATCATGAATAGCATCTACAATGGTGTATGCGTGAAGTGGTCTTACTTTGTTCCCGTTTTCATCCGGTTCACCGCCGAAAACCTGTGCTGTAGTACGCATATTCGGAGCATTGGAACTGTTCGAGTTTATTGCGAAAATAGGAGTGCCAGTGAAACCGAAAATATGATAATTTTTAAAGTGCTTTGTAATCGACTTGTGCATATCTCCAAACTGAGAACGGTGGCATTCATCGAAAATCATAACAATATGTTTTTTATAAACTTCATGTTCTTTGTTCTTGGATATGAATTTATCTAACTTTTGAATGGTTGTGATGATGATTCTTGCATTATCATCTTCCATTTGTTTTTGCAGAATTTTAGTAGAGGTGTTGCTGTTGGCAGCACCTTTTTCAAATCTGTCGTATTCTTTCATTGTTTGATAGTCAAGATCTTTTCTGTCTACAACAAACAGTACTTTATCAATAAAATTCAATCCTTGAGCAAGCTGTGCAGTTTTAAAACTGGTTAAAGTCTTGCCGCTTCCGGTGGTATGCCAAATGTAACCGCCTGCCTCTTTTCTGCCAGTTTTTTTGAGATTGGTAGAAACGATAATGCGGTTCAGAATTTTTTCAGTTGCCGCAATTTGATAAGGACGCATCACCAACAATAAATCCTCTGAGGTAAACACACAGTAACGAGTCAAAATATTAAGCAGGGTATGTTTTGCAAAAAAAGTTTTTGTAAAATCCACAAGATCCGGAATGGTGCGGTTTTTCTCATCTGCCCAATAACTTGTGAATTCAAAGCTATTAGAAGTCTTTTTCTTTTTTGCGGCGTTTTTCTCTGCATTGTCTTTGATATGCTGAAATCTTGTTGTGTTAGAATAATACTTTGTATGCGTACCATTGGAGATTACAAACAGCTGTACATACTGATACAATCCGCTGCCTGCCCAAAAGCTGTCACGCTGGTATCGATTGATTTGATTAAACGCTTCCCGAATTGCATTTCCCCGTTTTTTAAGCTCAATATGCACCAACGGCAATCCGTTTACTAAAATCGTCACATCGTAACGAGTATCATGATTTCCGCCGCCTTCTTCATACTGGTTTATTACCTGCAAATGATTGTTATGAATATTGGTTTTGTCGATCAGTTTGATGTTTTTTACATAACCGTTATCAAGAGTGAGGTTTTGCAGATAATCTTCCTGTATTTTGCGAGTTTTCTCTACAATTCCATCGTTTCCGTTTGAAATAACGCTGTTGTAAAAGTCGTTCCACTCTTTATCGAAAAAGGTGTAGTTATTCAGTTTTTCAAGCTGAGTACGGAGATTGTCAATTAAGTCCTGTTCACTTTTTATAGTAATGTATTCATAGCCCTGACTGACAAGACGCTTGATAAAATCCTGTTCAAGCGCCGCTTCGCTTTGATAGTCAGTACTTTTTCTTTTTTCGGGTGTGTACTCAGCTACTACCGTACTTTCAGTAGAACTTGCCACAATTTCAAAGCTGTTCATTTTCTGACTCCTCCTTTTTCTTAAAAGTTAAGAGCTTATCTCGGTAATATTCGTATTGTTTTTGTCTTGCTTCAATTTCAGCTGGCAGTCCCTCACTAATATCATTGCAAAGCTTATCGAAACGATCAAGAATATCAACGATGCGTTGTTGTTCTGCAAGTGACTTTTCCTTGTCTTCCGGATAGGGAATAGGAATTTCCAATTTTCTCAATTCTCCCATTGGTATGCTTTTTACAGTTCCTCCGGCAACTTTTTTCATATATGCTGTTTTGATATATGTTGCAGTTAATAAATATCGTAAGAACTTTGGCAAAATTTGTTTTTTGTTAGGTTTGATAGCATAAACGCCTTCTTTGATGTTCCAATTTTGGGGGTATTCCACTATTACTGCGGTTTCACCAATTGTACCTGTTCCTGAGAATAAAACATCTCCAATTTCAAGGTTGGAACGATTATTGCAAAGTGCAAGTGCTTCATCGTTTATACGATCGGTTTTATCAGTAGGTACAATCATACCACCACGAATTTCACGAATTGTAACGTAGTAGTTAATAGCGTCCTCTGTGTTTAAACGAAAAAACTTTCTTGGGTTGAGCCCTGTATTAAGCGAAATGATAACATCATTTAGCTCGCACCAACCTACAGAATCATATTCAAATGTTAAGAGCTTATCCTTATAATACTCATACTGCTGTTTTCTCGCAGTGAGTTCCGCAGTGAGTTCCGCAGTGAGTTCCGTAAATTTATCCAATATACGAACGATTTCTTCTTGTACCGGTAAAGGTGGAAGATGAATTTTAAACTTTGAATATTTTTCAATCCACTGACGAGTATGGTCTACAGGAGTGTATTGTATGTTTTTCATCACATGATATATATATCTAAAATCTGCATCGTGAGATCTATCCTTTTTTAATCTTAACATCTTCATTGCGGAGGATTTAACCTTAAAATTAAAGTCTACCCAATGAAAAGAAGTAGTAAAATCGTCAAAAATTATAACCGGATTATCTGTTGACGCCTCAAATATACCTGTACTCTCATTAGTATAGCCCAAAATAAAAGATTGACCCGCTGTCAATACAGGTGTTTTAAATTCGTCATTGTATTTAGTATCTTTTACAATATATTTGGTAGGTTGCTCATAGTCCATCACTGTGTATAAAAAATCGTATTCTATACCCTCTGGACAAAGTTCATTTATAAGTTGTTCTAATTTACTCATTTTCTTCACCTCCGGTATGCCAGCCTAAGGTGCCTATCGCATCCATTAGTTCTCTGTTAGTTTTTATTTTTTCCAGTACACCTGTAACTAATCGATAAAAAGCATCAAATTTTTGCAAAGCCTCATCTTCGTCATAATCTCCATGAACTACATCACTAAGCTCACCAAAGAGTTTGTAGCCATCTTCAGCAAATTCCGAAAGAATGATATTACATTGATCTTTTACTGGTGTAAGAATCTGAATAAATGGTTTAAGATTGCCGTTTGCTTTCCTTGTTTCAATGGGAGGATTTGCAGCCTCTGCTGTTTGGGTAATAATTCTTTCAAAAACCTTTCTCAAATAAACAATAGAACCTGCCCCAAATCCTTCTCTGGCTGCCTTTTTAGCTTTTTCCAAAGTATCTGTGAAATCACCATAAGTTTCGGTATTGAATGAAACTGCTTCCGAAAATTTCTCACTTCTTTTTGCAATACGCACATAAGGATATTGACTATGTATATTATCTTCCTCCCTGCACTCAAGCAAAAACCACATTTGCACAGAAGCCCCGCAGCGAGGACATTCAAGAACACAATCAACACTGACAGTTTTTTCATTTACACCAATACAAAATAAGTCTTCCCCAGAATAAAATGTTCGCTGATCGCTGCAATTATTACAATAATAATTTAATGCAACCTTACCAACCGCAATTTTTTTAGAATTTCCGGTTTTAAGCTTTCTACTGCCTAAAAAGCCTTCTATCTGTACATAATCTGTTGTTATCGGTTTTGATAACACATCTGATAATCTCATATATTACGCCTCCTCAATTTCAGCTATAATCGCATCAATTTCGGCACGCAATGTATTTTCACGCTGAACAATTTGAGATATTTGTTCATTGAGGACAGCTATATCAATAGTTTCTCTTGTATCCTCGCTTTCTACATAAGTTGATACAGATAGATTGTAATCTGCATTTTCAATATCTTCCTGTTTAACAAGAGCAGTAAAATGCTTTTCAGTCTTTCGGTTGATATAAGCGTTTAATATATTCTGAATGTTATCAGGCTCGTTGCTTGATGTTCCATCCCCCAATTTATTGCTGTTGGTAGACTTGACAAATTCCTTTGAAGCGTCAATAAACAGAGTTTGGTTGTCAACTTTGGATTTTTTGAGAACCATAATGCAAGTTGCGATACTTGTTCCATAAAAAAGGTTATCAGGCAACTGAATGATACATTCGATATAGTTATTATCAATCAAATATTTTCTGATTTTCTGTTCTGCTCCGCCACGATACATAATACCAGGGAAACAAACAATAGCTGCTGTTCCGTCTGTAGCAAGCCAATGCAGACAATGCATAATGAAAGCAAAGTCAGCTTTTGATTTGGGAGCCAATACACCGGCAGGAGAAAAACGAGGATCATTGATCAATGTTCCGTTGTCAGAGCCTTCCCATTTAATAGAGTAGGGCGGATTTGAAACGAT
>JAHHTR010000123.1 GCA_020024515.1 Angelakisella sp. | reverse complement strand
AAATAATTAATATAATATATATTATGACTTTTTTTAGTAATAATATAACTAAATATAATTTTTTGTATAGCTTTATAATTTTTCTTTGATATATTTTGCATAAATATAACTCAAAAATTTTGTTAATTGCGTTTATCTAAAAATTCCCAATATAATTGATATTTTATATAACGTACAATATAATTTATACATAAAAATAAATGAAAGGTAAGTTTTTAATGAAAATTTTATTTGTCGGAAACAGTCACACTTTTTTTAATGATATGGTATATATGTTTAAAAAACTGGCAGAGAGCAAAAACATATATACAGACATTGTTATGATTACAAAAGGCGGAGAATTTTTAAAAAACCATATAAATGCTCAACACGTAAAATTCAATATAAAATATGGTGAATATGATTTAATTGTTTTACAAGAAAATGAATCGGAATTTCCCGGAATGGAAATTTACTCACAAAGTATCAATGATTTTATAACTTTTGCAGACAAAAAACAAAAATTTATTTTATACCAAAACTTTGCAAAGAAAGGTCAGTTTGAACGTCAAGAGGAATTAGCTCAAATATGTGAAGAAGTCGGTAAAAAATATAGTATCCCTATTGCAAAAGTAGGCAGAGTTTTTTATAAACTCCAAAAAGAATATCCCGAGCTTATCCTGTATCATACAGATAATGCACACGCCTCACCACTTGGCTCATATATTATAGCTCTTACATTAATACGCACAATATTCGGTGTCAGTGTAAAAAACTTACCGAATATTATCGAATATAAAAATGAAAAATTAGTGGAAGTTGAAATATCTTTATCACAAAACTTACAGGATATTGTTGATACAATAATTGATATATGATTTTTTATATTGTCGTTCTCTTTTATGTTTAAAAGTAATATATTAATATAAATTATGCAATAATTTATATTAATATTTGCACTATCATATTAGGAGGCGATAATAATGAAAAATAACTCATTAAAAATAATTATATGTTGTGTATCTTTAATACTTGTTGTTTCAATAGGGCTTTTTATTGGATTCGACAAAAACAAAACGGAATCTAAAAACGAATTACTTATGAATGTAAATTACCCTACGCCTATTAAATTTGATAACTATGAAACAAAACTGAAAAATATAGAGGATAATCCAATAGATAGTGACTTTTTGGAAGATGTAAATGAATTTGCATACAAAACAGGAAGCAAAATTCTAACAGACGCAAAAGGAAATATTAACTATTCCCCTATATCACTTTACTATGCGTTGGCAATGGCAACAACAGGAGCAAGCGGCGATACAGCAAAAGAACTCTATTCATTAATGGATATTGACAGTAGCGAGGAATTATCAAAACAGGCAGGAAATTTATACAGACAACTTTTTTTTGAAAACGAAATAGGTTCTTTAAAAATAGCAAATTCGTTGTGGATAGATAATAAACTTGATGTCAAAGAAGCCTTTGTCAAAAATACTGCCGATAACTTTTATGCAAGTACATATAAAGTAAACTTCAATGATAAAAAAACCGGCAAATTAATGGCAAAATGGGTGTCCGATAACACAAAAGGCACTATTAATCCACAAATAGAACCTGACCCATCACAAATTATGTCTATACTAAATACCATATATTTCTATGACCAATGGGCAGATAGTTTTTCGGAAGATAAAACAAAAAACGGTATCTTTAATATTGATGATAAAAAAACAGTCAATGTTGACTATATGAATAAAACTGATATGTCAAATACATTTTATGTTGGCGAAAATTTTTCAAGAGCAAGTCTAGGACTAAAAAACGGTGGCTCTATGGTCTTTGTTTTACCAAACAAAGATACCGATATATCTTCACTGATTGTCAACGAAGATACTTTTGAAGATGCTCTGACAGGCGGAGAAAAAAGTAATGGTACTGTTGTGTGGCAAATCCCCAAATTCAAAATGTCGAGCGAAACAGATCTTATTGATACACTGAAAAAGCTCGGTGTTACACATTCTTTTGATAAGACAGCAGATTTTAGCAATATAACAGACGAAAAAATTTTTATAAGTGATATTAAACAACAAACACATATCGCTATTGACGAAAAAGGCGTTGAAGCATCAGGCTTTACAAATATTGGATTTGCCAAATCCGCTATGCCAATGGGGAAAATAGAAATGATTCTTGACAGACCGTTTATGTATGCTGTTGTAGCACAAAACGGAACTATACTCTTTATGGGTGTTTGCAATAACCCAACAGAATAAATAAAAAAAAACAGCTTGCGATGATTTTTTGTCACAAGCTGTTTTTTTATTTATCTGTATTTAAATATCATGTTGAATAGAAAAGACTATGATTCATATATACACTGTCACAGGTAATATCCATACCGAGCTTTGTATATATTTGTTTGTCACTGTCACTGATAAAGCAAGTAGAATGTGCTTGACAACCGCTAAGCTCACATAATTTTTGCATAGCTGTTTCGGCAACCGGGTTTGTAACTGCCGAAATACTTAGTGCTGTAAGTATTTCTTCACTGCCAAGTACATAGTATCTGTTTTTAAGTGCCACTGTCTTTAATTTTAATATAGGCTCAATAATTATCGGTGGCAAAAAGTGAACTTCATCGGGAAGATGTGCAAGAAGCTTAATAGCATTAAGTATTGCCGCCGCACTTGCTGTCATAAGGTCACTATTGCGTCCTGTAACTATTGTACCGTCAGACAGCTCGATACCCACAGCAGAAACACCATCTGTTTTATTAAGTCTCTCTTTTGTCTTTTCCAAATATTCACGAGTAGGCAAAACAACACTTCTGTTTTCAGGATTAAGTGAAAGCTTATCCATTATAAATTTCATTCGGTTAAAAGTATCTTTTGTGCCGATGCCTTGTTTATAATCACACAGTGCAGAAAAATATCTACGTATAATTTCTTGTTCGGAAGCTTTACGCACAACTTCATCATCAATAATACCAGTAGATATCATATTTACGCCCATATCGGTAGGCGATTTATATATACAGTCTGTACATGTTATTTTTTCAAGTATTCTTTTTACCACAGGATACATTTCCATATCTCTGTTATAGTTTACACTTGTTACTCCATAGGAATCAAGGTGGAAACTATCAATCATATTAAAATCTTTTAAATCAGCAGTTGCCGCTTCGTAAGCAACATTCAACGGATGTGTCAGTGGCAAATTCCACACAGGGAATGTCTCAAATTTTGCATATCCTACCTTATTTCCCATCTGATTTTCATGGTACATTTGATTTAGTACTGTTGCAAGTTTTCCACTGCCGGGTCCCGGTCCTGTTACTACTACAAGTGGCTTTGCCGTTTCTATATATGTATTTTTACCATAACCCTCATCGCTGACAATGGTATCAATATCAGACGGATATCCGTTTATTGCTGTATGCGTATAAGTTTTTATACCTCTGTTATTTAGTTTATATATAAAAGCAGATGTTGCAGGATGTTCTTCAAAACGTGTAATTACAACAGAGTTTACAGTAAGATTATATGAACGCAAATCATCAATAAGACGAAAAACGTCCATACCGTAAGTTATACCACTGTCACCTCTTACCTTATTTCTCTCAATATCTCCCGAATGTACACAAATAATTATTTCCGCACTTTCACGCATACTTGCAAGTAATTCAAGTTTTGCATTTTGTTTGTATCCCGGCAGACAACGTTTAGCATGTGTATCAAACATTAATTTTCCACCAAATTCAAGATAAAGTTTATCCCAACAATTTACACGTTCCATAATGTATTTTGATTGTTGAGCAATATACTGCTCATGATCAAATCCCTTTTTCATCTTAACCTCCATTAATTTAAAGCATACTTAACATACAAAAATATAAAAATAAAATTATACCTACATAAAAAGATGTGGACTACCAAAGCCCAAAGAAATCAACAAATTTTTAAAATCTTGTGGAAAAGGTGCATATATTTCTAAGTTTTCCCTTGATATAGGCTGCAAAAATGTAACATAGCCACAGTGCAGAGCCTGTCTGTCTATCAGCTCCGATTTTTCTCCATACAGTTCATCACCTATCAAAGCATATCCGATATGTGAAAAATGCACTCTTATTTGATGCGTTCTACCTGTTTCAAGTATACATTCAATAAGTGAAGCATTTTTTCCCTCTGCTATTACTTTATAGTGTGTTATCGCCTGTTGACCTGTGGGTATTACAATTCGTTTTATTTCCATTTCTGTTTCTCTGTCGATAGGTAAATCAATCGTGCCCTCTTTTTGTAATAAAATACCATTTACAACACAATAATATTTTTTTGAAACAGCTTTCCACAAAATTCCCGCAGAAATCTGATTTTTTGCAGCAACAACCGCACCTGTTGTATCTTTATCCAAACGATTTACTGCCCTAAATGATGTAATATTTCCTGTTTTTTGACAATGATAGGCATATACTTCCGAAAGCGTTCCGTATATATGTCCACCTGACTGATGTACAGGCATATTTGCAGGTTTATTGTATACCAAAACGTCTTCATCTTCATACAGAATAGGCACATCTATTTCACAAGTTGGCATTGATTTTTCATTATTAGGTAAGTTCACCTCCAAAACATCACCTGTATGTATAATATCAATAGTACGAGTATGCACACCATTGAGCATCATACCGTCAGGCAGTTTTTTCAGTGCTATTATAACTCTGCGACTTATACCCTTTAATTTCATTAAATATTCATCAACACGCAAGTTATTTTCAGCCTCTGTAACAATAAATTTTAATGAACGAATCAACAGCACTCCCCAATCATATTAAACATCAAACAATATGATAACATATACAACATTTTTAGACAAGATATTTTATCAATAAAATAGTGTAGAAAAAAATACACAAAGAAATAATATATATATGCAAAATTGCAATTAACACAAAATATCTTTAATATGTAATATATATTGCCTATTAAAATAAGCAATATATATTTATAGTATACTATAATACTATATTTTATTTATTAGCGTTTTTTCATACATACAGCACAAGCTGACAGACCTGATACAAGAGCTATAATACTTGCAATACCTATAACGTTTGTTGCACCTGTTGGAGGGTTTGGATCGTTTGTTGAAGGTGTTGTTGTATTCTGATTTTGGTTGTTATTTGAACCTGATGTTGCACTTGAAAGCAATGGTTTATCTGAAATTACATAACTGCCGAGAGTTCTTGTTTTGTAAGTTAATGTTTCTGTCTCTTTATCCCAAGAAGTTGCCAGTTTTGTAAGTTTACCATTGTGTACTTCATATAAATGATAGTTAGGTTCTACACCATAGAAGTTTAGTGTTGCAAGGCCTGAGAAGTTTGGTTTTGCCTTAAAGTTTAAGAATTCCATATTTGCATCTCTGTCGGCATTTGCTATCAGTACATCTCTGCTTGGTCTTAAGTCATATTCCAAGAAATATTTTTCTTTATCATATACTCTAACCATAATATCTGCTATATCGGCATTAAACATAAGTGTACCGTAAGGATAGCCGTCATCGCTTGCTGTAACAGTATATACTGTGTTTGGTTCTACTGTAATAGTAGGTATATTACCGTCTGGCTCTATATCTATTGTAGCTAGATTATAACCAACATCACAGTTAATGCTTAGTGTTAAAAATCTACCTTGTTTTTTGTCACGAATTTTAATTGTACCATATAGTTTTTTTGTTTTTGTACTTAGATAATCAGGTCTTAGTGTCAATACAACTTCGTTTTCCTCATTATCTATACGAACAGAAGAAACTAACTCTTTACCTGAATTCCAATCTTGTCCAGCTACTGAATAGTAACTTGTTGAAATTTCATTTTCCGGCTTTGTATCGCCCCATTCAACGCTGCCTGCACTAAAACGAATTTCTTGTCCGGGATAAAAATCCGCTGCAAAAGCAGGAGTTATGAGAGTAAGGGCAAAGAGTGTGATTATCGTTATAATTGATAAAACTCTTTTCATATTTTACCTCCGTATATTTAAAAGATAGAGGTTTTTTCATTAATAACCTCTACAAATAGTATGTTACAAAAATGCTATTGTATATATAGAAA
>JAHHTR010000122.1 GCA_020024515.1 Angelakisella sp. | reverse complement strand
TATTATAAGTTGTATTACGTAACAAAAATAAATTATACACTATATATTATGTGAAAATTATTATTATTTCTTTTGTATACTGCATAAATTCTATATTTTTTAGAAATTATCATATATATTTTAAGTACTTGATTTTTTTTGAAAAACTTTTAAATTGCAAAAATAATTAAAAATTTCTACTATAAATTTGTTTAAAATACCATAAAATGTCGAAAATACATTGAATATGGAGAACGAAATTTTAATTAATTAGTAAAAATTACTTGAATAGTCACAAAAAGTATGATACTATTATGGAGGTTTGTTGCATAATGTGTTTTTTCGTAGGAGGGGAAAATTGTGAGTAATAGAAAAATAGTTGTTATTGCTGATGATAATATTGACTTTTGTCAAAGATGTGCAACTGCTTTATCGAAAAAAGGATATGAAACCGTTATATGTCCAAAAGATGGATTAGTTGTAATAAACACTATTCATGAGCAACACCCAATGGCTGTTATTGTTGATGTATTTATGCGTAATATCGATGCAGAGGAAGTTGTAACACAAATACTTTCAGAAGACACTGGGAATAAACCGGTATTTTTTGCAAGTTCAAGTATTGATCACCCTTTATTACAAGAAAGATTACTAAGCAAGGGTGTTTCATATTTCTTTACAAAACCTTTTGACTGTGAAATTCTAGCCGATAGAATAGAATTTTTTACAGGATTTAATCCAATAGTTAAAAATCCTCGTAGAGAATCTTCCAGAATTTCTTCCAAAAGTCTTGAAACAAAAGTAACCGAAATTATTTTGCAGCTTGGAGTTCCTGCACACATCAAAGGATATAAATATATTCGTGACAGTATAATTCTTGCTGTAAACGACCCTGATGTTATAAACGGAATAACCAAGGTTATGTATCCTACTGTTGCCAAAATAAATTCCACTACTTCTTCACGTGTGGAACGTGCAATACGTCACGCAATAGAAGTTGCATGGGATAGAGGTAATGTCGATGTTTTGAATTCTTACTTTGGATACACTGTTCACAGTTTACGTGGAAAACCGACAAATAGTGAATTTATTGCAATGATTGCCGATAAAATTCGACTTGAAGAAAAAGACAGAGGAATTATATAGGTATTATACATACTAAGATAAAACTGATTTCTATGCACAGAAATCAGTTTTATTTTTTAACAATATATAACATAATTAACACATAGTATACGCAAATAACTCCGCTAAGGTTTTATTATTTGAATTTTGTGTAAATTAATATAAATTTTAATAGAACTGAAAAAATTTAATTGAAATTTTTTCTCTATATGGTATACTGTTAATATTGTATTGAATGATTATTTATTTAAAATACAAAATATAATAAAGGGACTATATTATTATCAATGTCAAACAATCAAAACAAACATAAAATCAATACTGACATTAAACAAAACACATCATCATTAGAGGATATAGCCACAGATACTAACACAAACGAAGAAGTAAAAACAGCAGAAACGACTAATATACAAAATACAAATAGCGATTTAAATATACCTAAGACAAAACAAATAGTAAATAATACTAAACATAATAAAAAAAAACACAAGAAGAAATTTTCATCAAAAAAATCTGCTAAAAGAACTTCATCAAAAAAATATTATAAAGTAACGGGTTGTAGCATTACAGTTAATATACTTGCTATAATAACTTCATTTTCTGTTGCAATGTATTTTGCTCTTGATGTAACAAAAAATTTATTACTTAACAAAACAAACCTAGCTATGATAAAGGATAATTTTATTATGGGCTTTTTTGAAAGTATTTTTTTGGAAGATACGTATACAACACATATAAATGCAGAAATCCCGACATTTTTTGAAACATATAAAAACATATCATCAAAAGTAGCGCTTATTTCTTTTTCTGCACTTATTATAATAGTGATAATATATAAAATAATACATCTTATAAACCGTAAAAAGAATGCTTAATGATTTTTATATATAATATAAAAGTATTGTGAGGATAACAAATGGATAACATAAATATAAACGAAAATAATGTAGATGAACTGACTGATAAAACAAAATCCATGAGTAACGATATAAATAACTTTATTAGCGAAAATGATATTTTAACAGAAGAACAAAAAAACACTCTTGATTCAATAAAAAATTTCACTGACAATATGACAGATATATTGAGTGAAGCAAGAATAATTATAGAAAATATTAACGCAAAAGCAAAAGAAAATATCGTAGACCAAAACTATGATAATATAGCTGTTGCGGACCTATGTCGCGAAACATACGAAAGACCGAAAATGCTAAGTCCACTAAACCTTGCATTTATAGGTGATGGTGTTTATGAATTACTTGTACGACAAATGCTACTGAAAAAAGGTAGTATGCCACAAGGAAAGCTACACAATAAATCCACACATCTGGTTTGTGCAAAAGCACAATCACAAGCATTCAGTGTAATAGAAGATGAACTGACAGAAGATGAACTAGCAATCTTTAAACGCGGAAGAAACAGTGCGTCTGCCGGTGTTCCACGCAACAGCGACCCAATAGAATACAGACGTGCAACAGGCATAGAGACTCTTTTCGGATACTTATACTTAACAAAACAAAATGACAGAATGGTTGAACTGTTTAATATTATTATGAACAATGCAAATATTGAATAAAATTTTTTGGTATATATTTTCTACATAAATTTATTTTAGGAGAAAAATGATATGAATAATAATTTTTATAGTAAATATCTGAAACCGATTATTTATGATATTCTATCTGCAATCTTTATATCAATAGGTGTTACTTGTTTTTTTACTCCAAATCAAATTGCTCCTGGTGGATTTAGCGGTATTGCAATTATGGTAAATTATCTAACAAATTTACCGGTAAGTTTTTTTACATTTATTGCAAATGTACCGGTTCTTATTGTAGCCGCTTTTATTATCGGAAAAAAGTTTATGTTGAAATCCGTTAGAACAATAGCAATTCAAATTATAACTTTACGTATTATGGAAAATCTTTTACCGCAATACGAAGGCGAAAAAATCCTTGCTGCTATTTTCGGTGGACTTTTTGTAGGTTTATCTCTTACCTGCGCATTTGTAGAAAACACATCTACCGGTGGTAGTGATATGCTGTCACGACTTGCACAAAAAAAATTCCGCAATATGTCAATAGGTAAAATGATAATGATTTTTGATATGTGTATTATTTCAACATCTATGCTGGTATTCCAAAATATCGAATCTGGACTATATGCACTTATTGCTATGTACACAACATCAAAAATTATAGATAGCTTACTATATGGTTTAAATAAAGGTAAGGTTCTCTTAATCTTTACTTCAAAGACAGAGGAAATGACTAATGCCATATTTAATAAAATTAATCGTGGTGTAACACTTTTGCAGGCAAAAGGTGGTTACTCAAAAGCCAACTCACAAGTTATACTTTGTGCGGTTCGTCCCAATCAATATGCGAACGTTGAAGATATTGTAAAGAGTATTGACCAAAATGCTTTTTTACTTACGCTTGATGCAAGAGAAGTTCAAGGAAATGGTTTTAAAAATTTAATGGAACAAAAAATAACCTGATAAAATATATAAAAAATTATCATAAAGAATTTATATGCTTGACAAAATTAATAAACAATGCTATAATCTTATAGTATTGTTTATTAATACAAACGCCGCTGTGGTGGAATCGGCAGACACACGGGACTTAAAATCCCGGGATAGCGATATCGTGACAGTTCAAGTCTGTTCAGCGGCACCAGTCAAAATCTCAATGCAATTTCGTATTGAGATTTTTTTTATAAAAATAAATATTATTATATTACATATAAAAAAATCAGCCCTAATACTTGTTCGGTTATTAAAAAACAAGTATTAGGGTATTTTATATATTAAAGTTTTTATGTATTAATATTAGATTATCTGTTTTAATTATATATTCTGTGCCACAATATATGCACTGCTGAATGCCCAGTGCAAGTTAAACCCTCCACACTCACCATCAATATCCAAAGCTTCGCCAATGATGAATAAATTTGGGTAGTATTTTGATTGCATAGTCTTACTGTCGATTTCATCAGTATTTATACCACCACGTGTTACTTGTGCCTGTTTTTCATCACCTATACCCAGTAGTTTGACTTTTGTGTGTTTTATAATGTCAGTAAATTCCTCAGGAGTTTTCTTTTTTGAAAACTTATATATTTCCTCGGCTAATTTTGTGTTAAATATACCTGCCAAAATATTGCCTAAATTATTTTGTTTTTGCCTTTTATATAAAATATCAAGTAGTTGATTATCGGTATACATAGGCAAAATATCAATTTCACAAACTGTATTATCAGAATAAAAACGAGATGCATTAAATACTACTATACCGCTGATGCCATAATCACGAAACAGGAGTTCTCCTTTTTCGCTGAAAATTGGTTTATTGTTTTTTAGGACAGCTATATTTGCACTTATTCTTGTACCGGATAATTTTTTAAAATAAGCAAGTTCTGTTTTAAGTGGACAGAGAATAGGTGAAAAGTTTTTTACAGTATGTTTTGTATCTGATAAGATATCTGTTTTTCCACCTGTGGCAATAACAACTGTATCAAAATGATAGTTATTGTTATCACTGTCTTTTAACAAAAATTTATTTTCTTGTGGGATAGCTTCTTCTATTTCACAATATGTCTTTATTTCAACATTATTTTGCAGTATTCGATTATAAAGTAAATCCAGTACAGTGGAAGCACTATCGCATAAAGGATATATACGTCCTTCGTTGTCTGTTTTTGTGAGCAGTCCCATATTTTTGTATATTTCTTTTAATTTTTGTGGAGACAATTCATTTATAGCGTTTTCCACAAAATCAGGTTTATTATATCTTTTTGCTGAAATATTTTCATTTGATAGGTTGCAACGGCCGTTTCCTGTTGTCAAAAGTTTTTTACCGATTTTATTATTTTTTTCAAATATAGTAATTTTTGTTTTTTCTTTTTTATAAATGGAGGCTAAAAACAGTCCCGCACTACCTCCACCGATAATAGCTATTTGTTTCATTAAATAACCTCTTAAATTAGTTTTTCTTTGATAATAGACAGTTGTGTCTGTATGTTACAGGGGACACACCATAAGTTGCCTTAAAAGCATTACTAAAAGCATATAGAGAAGAAAAACTGTATTTCTCGGCAATTTCTTGAATGCTTAGGTTTGTTTGTGCAAGATCAATTTCTATTTGTCTGAATTTATACATATCTATAAATTCTTTTATTGACAGTTTAAATGTTTTTTGGAAGCATCTGTAAAGATAACTTTGTGAAACATTTGTGTATGCACAAATATCACTTACTTTAATATTTTTATATACATTATCTTTTATGTAATCTACACATTTGCTAACAAGTTCTGATTCATTTGCACTGTAATTATGTAGTTTTTGAATATTATTGTTATTTTGAGGAAATTTAAGCTGAATTGCCAAAAGTGCATGAAGAAGTAATAATTTTATGGAGAAATTTCCACCTTGAATATGTGATTGAGATTGAACATAAAAATTTTCAATTATTGGGACAACACTAGGTGTAATAATAGATGTGTATACACTTATATTATCAGGTGAAAACATATTTTTAAAGATAGAACGTTTCTTTTCTTCTGTTAAATCAAACAGTAGTGAATAAGATGTAAATGAAGATGAGTCGCTTTCAAATACGGTATCATATACGCAATATGGAGAAATGAGGGCTGCGTCGCCTTCGTTAAGGTGATATTTTATACCGTCACAGTTGAAATATCCGCTGCCGTTTGTAACAACAACAAAGCGATAGTATGTAGAAATTTCATTATAAAGATGTGGTTGCTCAATAGTGTTTCTTTTGCTAAAACTATATATTTCAAAGTCAAATTGTTCAAGCTCACTACTCAATTTATCCTTGTATAGTGTTAGTTCTTTTGTATACATAATATGCCTCCTATTTAATATTTTTATTACCATAAAATGTGTGTACAAATAAAATACCATAAAATCATAAATAATGCAAGTAGTGTAGTTATAATTACATTAAAATTTGTATTTATAAATTAATTGTATTTTGAATTTGTGGG
>JAHHTR010000121.1 GCA_020024515.1 Angelakisella sp. | reverse complement strand
GTATACAAATGAAGATATTTGGTATTTTGTAAAGGAGAAAGATTATTTATATATAGTAAATATAAGGGATATTATGTAAATAGGGGCAGTTGCCCCATAGTTATGCTATAATTGTTTTTTTATTTTTTCCAGTGTGTTTTTCTCTATTCTGGAAACTTGTGCTTGCGATATACCTATTTTTTTAGCAACTTCTATTTGTGTTTCACCTTTTACAAATCTGAGTGACAAAATAAGTTTTTCCCTATCGGTTAGATGAGTTATTGCCTGTCTTATGGCAATTGCTTCCAACCACTGTTCGTCACTGGTTTTATCCGATATTTGATCCATTAGATAAATAGTATCTCTTCCATCGGAGTAAACAGGTTCATATAGTGAACTGGGTTCGCTTATGGATTGCAGGGCTGTCACAATATCTATCGTAGGTCTTTGCATAATATCGGCAATTTCGTTGATTGTCGGTTCTCGATTATTGTCTTTTATGAAGTTTTCTTTGGTTTGCATTGCTTGATATGCTGTGTCTCGCATACTTCGGCTTACCCTTATCATATTGTTGTCACGCAAAAAACGTTTGATTTCTCCAAGTATCATTGGTACTCCGTAGGTGCTGAAACGTACATTTAAATTACAGTTAAAATTTTTTATGGCTTTTATTAGTCCTATACACCCAACTTGAAATAAATCATCAAGGTTATCGGTGCGATTTGTAAATTTTTGTACAACTGACAGTACCAGTCGCAAATTACCGTATACTAGTTTATCTTGTGCATTTAGGTCTCCTGCTTGCGCTTTTTTGATAAGCTCTATTTTTTCGCTTTCTTTTAGTGTCTTTATCTTAGATGTGTCAATACCGCAAATTTCCACTTTGTTATAATACATATATACCCCCACATTTTTTATTGTAATAAGAGTATGGGTATATGTGTATTTTTTTAAACCTATTTTTATTTGTTATTTTTATCCAATAAATTCAATGGTATAGAAAATAAGTGGAAAAAAGTGTATAAAAAGTGTATAATATAATAATAAAAAATATTTAAGGAAATGGATATAAATGAAAAATTCGGTTATAGGTATTTTGGCACATGTAGATTCGGGTAAAACTACATTGTCCGAAGCTATTTTATATACAACAGGTAATATAAGAAAACTGGGTAGAGTTGACCATAAAGATGCTTTTTTGGATAATTTTGCATTGGAACAACAGCGAGGTATAACAATTTTTTCAAAACAGGCAGAGTTTACTTTAAACAATAATAAATATACACTGCTTGATACACCGGGGCATGTAGATTTTTCATCGGAAATGGAAAGAGTTTTAGATGTACTGGATTATGCTATTTTGGTAATAAATGCAAGTGATGGTGTGCAAAGTCATACGGAAACTTTGTGGCGATTGCTTAAAAAAAAGAAAATACCGACATTTATTTTTGTAAACAAAATAGATATTTGCAATAGTTCATTTGAAGATATAATGAATGAATTAAAAGAAAAAATATCAGATAGATGCCTGGATTTTACTAATATTGATGATATAAATTTGTGGAATGAAAATTTGGCAACAAATGATGAAACTTTATTGGAAGAATTTATTGATACATCAAGTATCAGTGATATAACTTTATCAAAAGCAATAAAAAACAGAAAAGTATTCCCGTGTTATTTTGGTTCGGCACTTAAACTTATGGGTATTGATGAGTTTTTGAACAGTATTGATAAGTTTTTGTTGAATAAAGATTATTCTAAAAATTTTGGTGCAAAAGTATATAAAATAACAAGAGATAATCAAAATAACAGACTTACACATATAAAAGTAACAGGTGGTAGCATAAAAGTTCGTGATACAGTTAGCGGAACAGATAAACAGGGGAAAGAATGGAGCGAAAAGATTACACAAATACGTGTATATAGTGGTGCAAAGTATGTGACGGTTGATGAAGCAAAGAGTGGCGAAGTTTGCGTGCTTGTCGGACTTTCTCAGACAGTTGCAGGGGAGGGATTGGGAACAGAAAATACATTAACAAAGGTATTTTTGCAACCGGTACTTTCCTATTGTGTTTTTTCAAATGATGTAGATCCGCAGACTCTTTTAAAATATATGAGAATTTTGGAGGAGGAAGATCCACAGCTTTCTGTAAAATGGAATGAGCAGTTGCAAGATATACACATAGGCATTATGGGAGAAGTGCAACTTGAAATATTAAAAACAATTATTTTTGATAGATTTAATATTAATGTGAAATTTGATAAGGGAAGTATCGTATACAAAGAGACAATAGCAAATACAGTTGAGGGTGTTGGACATTTTGAACCACTACGACATTATGCGGAAGTACATCTTATACTGGAACCGTTAAAAGAGGGTTCGGGCCTGGTTTTTGATTGTTCTTGCAGTGAAAATGAACTTGCACTAAACTGGCAAAGACTGATAATGACACATTTATACGAAAAGACTTATATAGGTGTACTTACAGGTTCACCTATTACAGATATGAAGATAACAATATCTGCCGCAAAAGTTCATCTGAAACATACAGAAGGCGGAGACCTGCGACAAAGTACGTATCGTGCGGTAAGACAGGGTTTAAGACAGGCAAAGAGTGTATTACTGGAGCCTTGGTATAAATTTAAACTTAATATACCATCGCAAAATTTGGGTAGAGCTTTATCTGATATGCAAAAGCTATGTGCTGAGTTTATTCCGCCCACTGATGTTACGGAAATGGTGACAATAACGGGAAAAGCTCCTGTTGTATTAATGCAAGAATATTACAGCGAAGTTATTAACTATACAAGAGGTATGGGTTCGTTAACGTATGACTTTGGAGGATATAGACCGTGTCATAATACGGAAGAAGTAATTGCAAAAATAAATTATAATTGCGATGCCGATATTATAAATACAGCCGACTCTGTTTTTTGTACAAATGGCGTGGGATTTAATGTAAAGTGGAACGAAGTTCATAAATATATGCATATAGAAAGCACACTGAAACTTAAAAAAGACATACAAGATGAATATATTCCAAAGACATATACAAAGACAGCTTATGCTACAAGTTTTGAAGAAGAGAAAGAGCTTATGCGAATTTATGAAATGGCTTATGGTCCGATAAAGCGAGATATTAATAAAGCTTTTAAATCGGTTAAAAAAACGGAAGTAAGCGAAACATATACGAAAGTTCAAAGTAATATGTTAGGTGAAGAATATTTGCTTGTTGATGGTTATAATATTATTTTTGCTTGGAAAAATTTAAGCAAAATAGCACATGAAAATTTGGACTTTGCAAGACAAAAGCTGATTGATATACTGTGTAATTACAGTGCATACAGGAAAAATAATCTTATATTGGTTTTTGATGCCTATAAATTAAAAGGCAATGGAGGTTCGGTGGAAAAAATAAATAACATAAGTGTTGTATATACAAAAGAGGCAGAGACAGCGGATATGTATATAGAAAAAGTTACACATCAAATAGGCAGAAAGTACCGAGTAAGAGTTGCAACATCTGACAGTTTGGAACAGGTTATTATATTTGGTAACGGTGCATTGAGAGTATCGGCACAAATGTTTTTTGAAGAAGTGGAACAGACAAGACGGGAAATAGAAGAACATATATTAAATTTAAAATAAACAAAAAACCTCTGATTTTTAGTTAAATCAGAGGGATAGTTTGTATAAAAGATACGTGTATTGCCAGATTAAGAAATTTATAAAAGTTTTACTCAATTTTTTATATAACTTATTTGGTGTTTTCACCTACTACAAATTCTTTTGCCACTTGTATCATACATTCCATATCAACAATGCCCCAAAGAGCAGAAAAAGCTGCAAGGTAATAGTCACGTGTTCTTATTCCTTGTGGGTTAATCTCTCTTTCATTCATAATAAGTGTTTGACTGTCATTGTCACTGTACCATATATCTCCGCATCTATCTATCCATGCGCCGCGTTGTACAACGGCTTGTTTTGAAAAATATGTTGGAATACCACGAACAATATTTGCAAATTTGCAAGTAATCGGATTATCTGAATTTAGTACAGTAGTTGAAAAACCACCTTGATGTATAAATATATTTTTCTTAGCTTCCACATATTCTTCAAATGTCATGTGAGGTACACTATAATCACGTGAAATATCTGTTATAACCGCTATATCTGGACTTGTACGCATACTTACAAGTTGTGGTGCATCAAGAGATGCAACAACATAGTCTTGTGGGTGTATATTGTCTATTTTTGAAAGAAGAACATCGCCTACAGTTCCGCCTAAATGTACAGTATTTCCGCTTGCTCTTAGCATATCGGCAATTAGTAGTGATGTTACTTTTTTACCGTCACTGCCTGTAACACCGATGGTTTTGCATGGACATAGGTCAAAGAATACTTCTGTTTCGGAAGTGATAATTTGTCCGGCACGATGTGCAAGTTTTAGTTCAGGTGTATTGTAGCTCAATTTTGGTGTACGGAAAATAATATCCTCTTTGCCAAGTTTCAGCATATACTTTGGTCCTAAAACCATCGGTATGCCTCTTTTTTCAAATTCATTGCAGATATCTTCACCAATCTCTTCTTTTGTGCGTATATCATATACTTTTATATTCATTTTTTTATCATCAAACATTTTTATCAGATTTTTATGTGTACGTCCCAATCCGATAAAAGCAATTTTTTTATCTTTAATTCTTTCAAAGAAAACAGATGCTTTGGTTTCCATATAAATTCGTCTCCTATAATATTTTTAATATAAATAATTATATATGTTTAGATTTAGAAATTCAATGTTATTATTTTTATTTAAGTTTTTTGTGTAAATATGTTTTTCTATTATATTTTTTAATTGTTTCTTCATATAACTTAATAATAGTATTTATATTTTTGTCACTGCCAAGTTCTATTGCGTGTTCACGTGTTGTCTTTCTTAAATTTAGATATTCATCTGTCGGTAATTTGGATATATTTTCAACAACTTCTGTCATTTCTTCTATTGTATCACGAATAAAACCGTTTTTACCTTCGTTTATTTGATTTTCGTTGCGTGGGTCACGTCGCAGTATTGCCGGCAGCCCCATTGACATAGATTCAAGCATTGATATTGACATCATTTCGGTAAGTGATGCTGTTATAAAATAATTTGATATACAAAAATATTTATATACATTACTATGGTCAATTTTGCCTGTAAATATAATATTTTCACTGTCACCACAAGATTTTGCAAGGTTTATAAGATTATTCTTTTCAGGACCCTCACCGATTATTAATAGTTTATGTTTTTTGCTGTCTTTAAATTTTTCGCACCAGCCTTTTATTAAAACATCAACGGATTTTTCTTCTCCGAGTCTACCGATAAATAGTCCGATAAAGTTTTCGGTTGAAAAACCGAGTTCTTCCCTTATTTCTTGTATGTGTGAAGAGGTTGTTCTGCTTGGATCAAAATAATCTACATCTATACTGTTTGGTATAATATGTATTTTTTTGTTTTTTACACCGATAAAGTCCATAAATTCATTTGCCTTGTCAGATGGACTTATCATAAGGTCTGATTTTTTTGCAAATAATTTAAAATATGCAGATCCGCAGTATTTAACCGCAGATTTTGTAATTTTATTTTTTGCCAGATAGTGTGAATAATCTTCATACATAGTGTGTAATGTATAGCATAGTGGAATATTGAATTTTCTTGCGTATACAAGAGAGAATATACCCATACTTAATTCATTGTGAGTATGAATTATATCAGGTTTAAAATCATTTAGGATTTTTATTCTTTTTTTACTGAAAGGAGTAGCCAGTCCATAACCATATATATTTTTCATAGTAATGGCAGGACAGTGCAAAACACCGTCAATTATTGTATGGTGGTGCACTTTTGGGTCAGCGGTTACAATAAGTACATTGTGACCTTGTTTTATAAGGCTGTCTCGCAGCATTGAAACGTGTGTAATTACACCATTTGTATATGGTTTGTATGCTTCCAAAGTAAGTATGATGTTCATAACGATATTCTCCGATTTAAAACTAATAATAATTTTTGTTAAAATTTTATATATTTAAATTATATAATAAATACTAATAATATTCAATAAAAATATTTTATAAAGAAATATTAAATATAATAATTCTTGCTTAGTAATGTTTTATGGTATATAAT
>JAHHTR010000120.1 GCA_020024515.1 Angelakisella sp. | reverse complement strand
TTAAAATGTCTGTTTTTGAAAATAAAACACTTATGATTACAGGTGGTACAGGTTCATTTGGTAATACTGTGCTTAAACACTTTTTAACAACTGATATAGGTCAAATTCGTATTTTTTCTCGTGATGAGAAAAAGCAGGATGATATGCGCCATGAACTTCAGGCTAAATATCCTGAATATGCTGATAAAGTAAAATTTTATATCGGTGATGTTCGCAATATTCAATCACTTCGTGATGCAATGCCTGGCGTTGATTACATATTTCACGCTGCTGCATTAAAACAAGTTCCAAGCTGTGAATTTTTCCCTATGGAGGCAGTTCGCACAAACGTTATCGGTACTGATAATATGCTCCATGCTGCAATAGAGGCTGGCGTAAAAAAAGTTGTTTGTCTTTCAACAGATAAGGCAGCATATCCAATTAACGCAATGGGTATTTCAAAGGCTATGATGGAACACGTTATTTTTGCAAATGCCCGTGTAGCAGCAGAACGAGGAAATACAGTTATTTGTTGTACTCGTTATGGTAACGTTATGTGTAGTCGTGGTAGTGTAATACCGCTCTTTATTGACCAAATTAAGGCAGGCAATCCTATTACTATTACAGACCCTAATATGACTCGTTTTCTTATGAATTTGGACGAGGCTGTTGATTTAGTTATGTTTGCTTTTGAACACGCTAATCCAGGTGACTTGTTTATTCAAAAGGCAGATGCATCTACTATTGGCGATTTAGCAAAGGCTGTTCAGAAGTTGTTTGGCGATACAGGAACAGATATTATCGGTACTCGTCACGGCGAAAAACTTTATGAAACTCTTATGACTCGTGAAGAAAGACTTCGCAGCGAAGATATGGGTAATTATTTCCGTGTTGCAGCAGATAGTCGTGATTTAAACTATGATAAGTTTGTTGTAAATGGAGAAGTACACACTATGGCAGATGAGGCGTATACAAGCCATAATACAAATAGACTTGATGTAGAAGGTACTGTACAGAAGATTTTAACAACAGATTATGTAAAACAGATGCTTGCTGAAAAGGAGTAATCTGAATGAATATTTTAGTTACAGGAGCAAGAGGATTTGTTGGTAAAAATTTAGTATCACGTTTAAATAATATTAAGTTAGGAAATGAGAAAAATGAATTTCTTAGTTCTGACTTAGAGATTATGGAATATGATATTGACACAAAACCTGAACTATTAGACGAGTTTTGTTCTAAAGCAGATTTTGTTTTTAATCTTGCTGGAGTTAATAGACCTAAAAATGATGATGAGTTTTTAAAGGGTAATTTTGGCTTTGCATCAACTCTTCTTGATACATTAAAGAAATATAACAATACTTGTCCTGTTATGATTTCATCATCCATACAGGCAGCTCTTGATAATCCTTATGGAAAATCTAAAAGAGCTGGCGAAGAACTCATGCGTAGTTATTCAGAAGAAACAGGTGCTAAAGTTCTTATCTATCGTTTTCCTAATGTGTTTGGTAAATGGTGTAGACCTAATTATAACAGTGCTATTGCAACATTTTGTTATAATATAGCTAATGGTTTACCAATAAAAGTAAATGATCCGTCCGTTGTAATGCACCTTGTTTATATTGATGATGTTGTTGATGAACTTATTCGCGCAGCAGCAGGCAAAGAAAATAGAGTAGGTGAATTTTGCGAGGTTCCTGTTGTGCTTACTGCAACACTTGGAAAAATTTCGGACACAATACAGTCTTTTGGAAATATGCAAAATGATTTAAGTGTTCCAAATGTGGGTGATTTGCTTACAAAATATTTGCACGCAACTTATCTTTCTTATCTTCCAAAAGATAAGTTTAGTTATCCTTTAAATATGAATATCGATGAGCGCGGCAGTTTTACAGAAATTTTAAGAACTGCAAGCCACGGTCAATTTAGTGTTAATATTTCAAAACCTGGAATTGTTAAGGGCAACCATTGGCATCATACCAAAAACGAGAAGTTTTTAGTTGTAAAAGGCAAAGGTGTAATTCGTTTTAGAAATATGATGGAGCCTAATTCAGAAGTTATTGAATATTTTGTTTCAGATGAAAAACTTGAAGTTGTTGATATACCAACAGGCTATACACATAATATTGAAAATCTTGGCGATGATGATATGGTTACATTTATGTGGTGTAACGAATGTTTTAATAAAGATAAACCCGATACATATTTTGAAAAGGTGTAATTATGAAACGTTTAGTAATTTTAGGTGCAGGCGGATATGGTAAAACAGTAGAAGATTTTGCACTGCAAAGTGAGAAATATGATGAAATATTGTTTTTAGACGATAAAAGTACAGCACCAAATGTTATTGGTGTGTGTGATGATTTTGTTAAATTTATTGATAGTGATACGGAGTTTATTTCTGCAATTGGAAATAATGTTTTGCGTGTTGATTTAACAGAAAAAATGATAAACGCAGGTGCAAATATTGCTACTATAATTCATAGATTAGCGTATGTAAGTCCAACTTCTGTAATTGAGCAAGGTTCAATTATTCATCCTAATTCTGTTGTTGGTACAAATTGCGTTGTTAAAAAATGTTGTATTGTTAATAGTGGTGCAGTAATTGACCATAATGTAATACTTGAAGAAGGCGTGCATATTTGTCTTAATGCAGTTGTAAAAACTGGTAATAGAATTCCTCAAACCAAAAAGATTGAGGCAGGACGGGTTATACATAATTGCACATATCCAATTTGAGAAATTATTAGATATTAAATGTTAAAACACTTAATTTAGAAAGAGGCAGAAGAAATAATGACTAAAAGTGAAAATATATCATTTAAAAATAATGGAAAGCTTAAACTTCTTATTATTGTGGGAACTCGACCAGAAATTATAAGACTTGCGGCTGTAATAAAGAAATGCCGTAAATATTTTGATTGTATTCTTGCACATACAGGTCAAAATTATGATTATAATTTGAATGGCGTTTTCTTTGATGATTTAGAGCTTGATGCACCTGAAATCTACTTTGATGCTGTTGGTAATGACCTTGGTGAAACTATGGGAAATATTATCGCAAAGTCATATCAACTTATGGTTGATATAAAGCCAGATGCAGTTCTTGTTTTAGGCGATACAAATTCTTGCCTTTCAGTTATTGGTGCTAAAAGACTTCACATCCCTATTTTTCATATGGAGGCAGGTAACCGCTGCAAAGATGAATGTCTTCCAGAAGAAACAAACCGCCGTATAGTAGATATTATTTCTGATGTAAATATGTGCTATTCTGAACATGCACGCAGATATTTAGCAGAAAATGGACTTCCAAAGGAAAGAACATATGTTACAGGTAGTCCTATGGCTGAAGTGTTGCACGAAAATCTTGAAAAAATTGAAGCAAGTAATATTCACGAAAAATTAGGACTTGAAAAAGGAAAATATATTCTCCTTTCTGCTCATAGAGAAGAAAATATTGATACAGAAAAGAATTTCTATTCACTCTTTAATGCAATAAATAAACTTGCTGAAAAATATGATATGCCTATTTTATATTCTTGCCATCCAAGAAGTAAAAAGCGTCTTGAAGAATCAAACTTTAAACTTGATGAGCGTGTTATTCAGCATGAACCACTTGGATTTCACGATTATAACTGCCTTCAAATGAATGCTTTTGCAGTTGTTTCAGATAGTGGAACATTGCCGGAAGAAAGTAGCTTCTTTACATCAGTTGGACATCCTTTCCCAGCTGTTTGTATTCGTACTTCAACAGAAAGACCAGAGGCACTTGATAAAGCTTGCTTTATTCTTGCAGGAATTGACGAAAATTCATTACTTCAAGCAGTTGATACAGCAGTAGAAATGAATAAAGATGGTGATTATGGTATGCCAGTACCAAACTATGTTGACGAAAATGTTTCAACAAAGGTTGTAAAAATCATCCAAAGCTATACTGGTGTAGTAAACAAAATGGTTTGGAGAAAAGAATGAAGTATTTACAAATTGCAAATTAAGGAATGAATTTTTATGAGCAAGAAGAAAATATTGATGGTTAATAACTATTACCAAATTGGTGGTGGTGAACATACCGTTTTTGAAAATGAAGTTGAAATGCTAAAAAGAAAAGGTCATGAAGTTCTGACATATGTAAGAAGTAATGATGAATTAAAATCGTCAAAATTAAAGTTGGCATTTTTACCATTTACAACTGTATGGTCAACAAAAACTTTTTTTGAAGTAAGAAAAATAATCAAAAATAACAATATTGATATAGTTCATTGTCATAATACATTTCCTCTTATTTCACCATCTGTTTATTATGCAGCAAGGAGCTTAAAAGTTCCTGTGATTCAAACAGTTCATAATTTTCGATTTTTATGTCCTTCGGGAATTTTATATTGTAATGGTCATATATGTGAAGAATGTATTAAAAATAATTCTTTTAAGTTTGCATTAAAAAATAAATGTTATAGAAATTCAAAATTACAAACCGCAGTTTTAATTGCTATGCTCAAATTTCATAGATTTATAGGTACATATAATAAAATATCTTATATTTTTTTAACCGAGTTTAATAAAAGTAAGTTTAACAAATTAATTGATGTAGAAGGCAAAAATGTTTATATAAAACCTAATTTTTCAAAGATGATAGAAACGAGCAAAACAGAAAATACAGATGATATAAAATTTGTTTTTGCCGGTAGACTAGAAGAAAATAAAGGAATTAAGTTTTTATTAGAGTCATGGAAACAGATGCCCAAAAATTATTTTCTTCATATTTATGGCGACGGTTCTCTTAAAAATTATGTTGAAACTGTTTCAAACAATTCTGAAAATATTAAGTTTTTTGGATTTAGACCTCAAGAAGAGATATTTAAGGATTTGTCTGAATCAAAATCACTTATATTCCCAAGTGATTGGTACGAAGGTTTTCCAATGATAATTACAGAATGTTTTTCTATTGGAATACCTGTTGTTTCAACAAATGTTGGAAATCAAAAATGTATTGTAGAGGATTCTCAAGGTGGAAGATTATTCAAATTAAATGACGCAAATTCGTTTAAAGAGAATATTGTAAAGATTGTTGAAAATTTCGATTTCTATTCTTTAAATGCCAAAAATTATTACGATAAGTTTTTAAATGAAGAATACAATTATAAAAAATTGATGGAGATATATAACGATGTTAAACATATATAGTGATTGTCCACAAAGAGTAAATATAATAGGTGTACCAATTTCTTGCGTAAATATGGAAGAATGTTTAAATTTTGTAAGCAAAAAATTTGATGATATTAGGGGTGAATATATTTGTGCCTCTAATGTTCATACAACAGTTATGGCGCATGATGATTCTTCTTATTTAAAAGCACAAAGTGAATCAGTACTGTCATTACCTGATGGAAAACCACTTTCAATAGTAGGCAAAAAATGTGGCTTTAAAAATATGGATAAAGTTACAGGAACTCACTTTATGCAAAATACCTTTACTGATAAAAGATTTAAAGGGAAAAAACATTATTTTTATGGAACTTCTAAAGAAACAATTGAAGCTATGGTAAAAAAAGTGAGAGTAGATTATCCTGATTTAGAAATATGTGGATATGAGCCTTCAATATTTAGGGAATTAACCGATAAAGAGGTTGATGAATTAGCAAAAAGAATAAATGAAAAAAATGCAGATTTTTTGTGGGTCGGAATAGGCGCACCTCGTCAAGAATTACTTATGAATCGCTTAAAAGGTAAGGTTAATAGTATTATGACGGGTGTTGGTGGTGCGTTCAACATTTTAGCAGGTATCGTAAATGATGCGCCACAATGGATGCAAAATGCAGGATTAGAGTGGTTTTATAGATTTTGCAAAGAACCAAAAAGACTATTTAAAAGATATATTGTAACAAATTCAAAATTTTTATATTTGTTGATTAGGGGGAAATGATTTGTATAGTTTGATTGTTTATGATACTTCTAACTTCGTTGATTTCCCGATAGGCGGTCAACTTACAAGTATTAGAAATTTTCTTGCATATTTAGCTAATAAGCAAACAAAGTTTTGTAGTAGAGTCCTTTTGGTTGGTGTTACAAATAATGAAGATGAAGTTTGTAAACTAAAAAAAGTGTTAATAGATGGTGTTGAATTTGATTTCTTGCCCGTTTTATATCGAAATAATGATTTAAACGATGTTAAAAAGTCATTAAGACTTGAATATTTAATATCGCTATTTAAAC
>JAHHTR010000119.1 GCA_020024515.1 Angelakisella sp. | reverse complement strand
CTGTTATTGTTCCCGGACGGGATAAAGGCAAGAGCTATATAGAACACCAAACCTCTCGAACAGGAACCAGCTACAAGGCAAAGCTAAAGGCAGCCATTGATCGGCTGATCCCTGTCTCCAGAGATTTTGAGGACTTACTTCTTCGCTTGCAGAGAGGAGGTTATGAGATCAAGCATGGTAAATATGTTTCCTGCCGTGCCTCGGATCAAGAGCGGTTCACCCGTATGAAAACTCTGGGCGTGGACTACACAGAGGAAGCCATTGCCGCACGGATTGCCGGGCGTTCTCGACCTTCCCATCGACCGAAAGTGCGTGACGGCAGAATTAGCCTACTCATTGATATTCAGAACAATATCAAGGCACAGCAAAGTGCTGGCTTTACGCATTGGGCGAAACTGAACAACTTGAAACAGGCTGCCAAGACCATGAACTTTCTGACGGAACACGGAATTGACAGTATGGAGCAGTTGGTGGACCAACTGGCTGCACTAACCGATCAGAAGGATACCGCCCTTGCCTCCATCAAGGAAACGGAACAGCGGATCACGGACTTGTCCCTTGTGATGAAACATGCTGCCACTTATCGTCAGCTCCGTCCGATCTACGACCATTACCATCCGGCCAAGGATAAGGAAAAGTTTTTGCGTGGCAACGAAAGTGAGATCATTCTTTTTGAGGCCGCTGCCAGAGAATTAAAACGCCTGGGTGCAGTACCGGTTCCATCGGCGGACCGTATAAAAAAGGAACTTGCAGAACTCGGCACCGAGAAGGAACATCTTCTTTCAGAGTATCGTTCCGCTCAAAGCATAGAGCGAGAATATGAGACCATCAAACAGAATGTGGATATGTTACTGTCACAGCCAGACAGACAGGAACAACAGCGGCATGAGCTGGAATAATTGTTCTGGGATTTTTGAAATATATCCAGTATAATGAAAACGAAAGGAGGGCTGCCTTATGACAAGAGGGGAAGCCTTAAAAGACTTTTTCTTCAAAAGCGTGATACCCGTTTGCACAGCGCTGTTGCTGTACTGCATTTTCAAATCTGCCTGTATGAAGAACGGCGAATTAGATTATGTGTGGCTCTGGATACTTTGTGGACTGCCTTTTGGCCTCCATCGGATGTGCCTATGGATCGTGCCAGGCGGTGGCTCTCTCGGTAGAGGGATCGCACTATTCGCCCTCAACTTTATCATCGGCGGCGTGATTGGTGGCTTTGTCCTGGCATGGAGATTGGTTAAGGCCGCATGGTATGTACCGCTGACAATCTACCGGCTGATTGTTGGATAAAACAGAATAACAAAAAAGAACGGGAGTACAGCCAACGGATCATCCGAAAAGCTGTACTCCCGTTTTCTATTTTTAAAGTGTGCCAAAAGAGGCTTTTCGTTTCTACAAGACAACTTATTTTTGTAGACAAAAGCCGTATAAGGCGTGTTCTAAACTCTTGTTTCAGATAAATTATTGCTCGATTAATCCAGAAAGTTTTGATTCGTTAAACGAAGGTCCAACATCTAAAGTTCCATCAAATAATGCAGCGTAAACTTTTTTGTCAGCACGAAGTTGATATTTTTCTAACGGATTAATAACGGAAGTACCGCGCCCTGTTTTACTGACAAAGCAAATTTCATCGTTGCGAAGTATTTCTGATGCAAGGAGTCTTGATTCATGCGAGGTAATAATCAACTGAGTATTACGCATTTTCGCCATAGATAAAAACAATGCAACTATTTTTACCGTCATTGATGGGTGCAAGCATCTATCAATCTCATCAATGACAAAGATTCGATTATTTGATATCTTAAAGAGAATCTCTATTAAGTCTAATAGTCTGGCCGTTCCATCGGATTCTTCATTAAGATCAAAGAAAATATCCTTTGTTTCATGGCTAAATTCAATAGTTGTGATAGTTATTTTACCAGTTGTATCTATTTCAAATGTGTAAAATTCTTTATAAGAGCGGATCATAACTCTTGGGCATTCATCTAATTCAGACTGAATACGAGCATTTGCTTTTTCTAAGTCTGTGACGATTCTATTATATAATTCATCAGGTATTTTATTCTTTATTACTTCTACAGGAACTTCAACAATCTTCAATTCACTAATCCCAGTACCAAGTGCATTGAGGAGATCAGCGATTTCATCTAAATTTGTATCGGTAAAATATGGATATCCAGTTAAAATACTATCTGGAAAACTGATATTTAATTTGTCTGCAAACCACTCGAATATGTTTCGCAAAATCTGTAGTTCAGGAAAGTCTGAAAACATCTTTCCCTTATTTTGGTTAATGATTGATAGGAAAAGAACCTCTTGGTCGTTAGCACTATCTTCCCCATAATTTTTTAATTTTGAAAGAGTGTTAGCCTTTTTGAAATAAGGTCCTACACTAAACACCTCTGAAACGGTATCTCGGCTAAATAATGTTCTTGTAGAAGATGGGCTTATATACTCATACAAATACTCATTGAGAATGCTGCCCGTTGTAAGTAAAATGGAAAAACCATATATAAAAATTTTTGACTCACAAAGAAACTCTATTTCAAATTCAGATGGAACAGCCTTTTTTTCGGAATCCAGTCGGAAAAACTTGTTTGAAAAACCACGCGGTAACCCATCAACTATCATTTGCTGAACAAACTGGAAAGCAGATACAAGGTTGGATTTACCGGAAGCGTTTGCTCCGAAGATAACTTTACATTTAGTAAGTTTATTTTTTCGGTCGTTAAAGACACGGTCAAGATTTTTCCGACCTTTTCCAGCTGCCATCGAAAATGTTTCTTTTTCATCAAACGATAAAAAATTGGAAACCGAAAATTGAATTAACATAATAGTATCTCCTATTCGTTGCGTACTGTAATAAGATACTTCTAAAAAACGATTTTGTCAATAAAATATTAGAATTATGTGTCGCACTTGACTTGTACAACCACAAAAAACGATTTTTTCGATAAATCATTGACTTTTGAAAGCAATGGTAGTAATGTATGCACAGAGAATAGCACTCGATGAGTTAGAGTGCTACTAAAAAATATTAGAAAGAGAGGTATTCCTGTGAAGAATATACCTGAACGTCAAAAAGACATCCTGTCCATTATCTCTAGCCTTGATATATCACCGACAATGTACAAGAATGCCGTTGAAAAGTATAAAGCGATTACAAAGTTTCTTAGTGACTGTGGTATTGAAGCTGATATGTACCCACAAGGGTCATTTGCTTTTGGAACTGTGGTTCGCCCGAATGCTAAAAACCCCTCAGCAAACTACGATTTAGATGTTGTCTGCCAAGTTTGCGGCAACCGAGCTGACTATGCGCCAAGTGAGCTTCGTAAGAAAATCGAAGATTCTCTCAGTTCAAGTGGTGTCTATGGTGGAAAACTGATAGTATATGAGGAATGTTTCACTGTTGAATACGCTGATATCAACGGTATTGGTTTCACAATCGATATCGTTCCTGCTACAGATGAAACTATCGAAAACAAAAACCGCCTCACGCAAAAAAGCCTGGAGCCCAACCTGATTGAAACTGCGATTGCTATTCCGAAGCACAATGGTAATCGTAATTATTCATGGTTAACAAACAATCCAAGAGGGTTCCGCGCGTGGTTCGACAAATATAACGAGCCTTATTTAGCAGCATCAAGAGAAACTTATCGAGAATGCCTCTTTGAAGCCAATCAGGCCATCTTCTCGTCTGTTGAAGAAATTCCACATGAATTGGATCGTTCTGCGCTTCAGCGGGTTATTCAGATTTTGAAGTACCACAGAGATGTGTACTATGCAAAATACAAGGATGGTGATGATCTCAAACCTATTTCTTCGATTATTAATGTTGTCACCACCCAAATCGCCTCACAGCACAGTCCAGACTGTTCTGTCTTTGAATTGTTAGAGTATGTGCTCAACGAACTCAACATCTACGCGCAGCAGGAAAAACTAACATTTAAGGAGTTTTCACAACTGTACAACAACCGTACTGTTTTCTCCAGACCAGATGGAAAATGGTACATAGCAAATCCAGCTAATCCTGAGGACAATTTGGCTAACAAGTGGAATCAAGATACGAGAATTCCGACATTTTTCTTCCGCTGGGTCAAAACCGTCAAGACCGACCTTATTGAATCTCTGCAGCAGGAAAGTGAACAGCAGTTTAGAGTAGCACTTGAAAACGGATTCGGGATCACGACGGTATCCTCTGTTCTGGGTAAAAAATATTGCGACATAACATCACCAAAGCCAATAGTTTTACAAGGCACAGCAAAGCCTTATCGAAGCCTATGATTTTTTCCAAAGAATCGGCGGTGCAGCAGGTTAACCACCTGCTACACCTATACGATGGACTTAGTATCGAATCGATACTTGGCTCGGAGATAGTTCTTTCTGGTCAGCTTTTGATTGATCGTGTCGCATTAGACTTCCGTCTTTATAAGAACTATCAAATTAGAATTGTGGTTCCCGTATTGTCCGATGTCCTGCCCTATGTGGTTGATAGTGGTAATCATATTGATGAAAGTTATCCTCACCGTTATGCTGATGGAAGGTTATGTCTTGAAACAGATGCTGCAATTCGTATTCACTTTCTTGGAGGATTTAACTTAGAAGATTGGATGCACAATTTTGTTGAACCCTATTATTTTTCGTATGAATATTTTCAGCGATACGGGACATTCCCCTTTGGGGAACGTGCACACGGTATAGAAGGGGTTCTTCAAACATATGGAGATTTTTTTGACGAGTCAGATTATGTAAAGATCTTTCGGATAATGGATTTCATTTTGTTTGGACATTATCGAGGGCACCTTCCATGTCCCTGCGGTTCTGGGGGAAAAATGCGATTATGCCATGGAGCGAGTATCAAACGATTTTTTGAGAATGAAAAATTGAAAAAGATCGTTCAAAATGACTACAAATTAATTAAGGGGGTGCTAGACACTTATTATGAACAGTTCAAAAATACAAGAGACTCAAAATGAGATATGCTTCTTGAAAATTCAATATGCAGCCCATGTTTCTTATAACACAGCTGAAAAATATAACTTTTTGGCTTGGTGCGCTTGTATTATTTCGGCTTTTTCCATATTTTTGCCAAGTGCTTTGCATGAGTCTATCCTCAACGGTATCCCGTTTTTATTTAATTTTGTAGCGGTTGTTTTTTACATAATAACCTGCAATAATGTGAAGTGGGGTGCACGTCTTAGAAAATACTTTGATGCAAAAGTAATAGGAATAAATCCAAATCAGTTTTCCAAGTCAGAGGAACAAAACATAATTGAAAAGGCTGAAATTCTTTTTTCTCAACATCACAGCGATGGATTGATTCAGGTTGGTAATACGGGGCGAGATAATCCACCTGGCGTAAAAGACTGGTATGAGTTCACAAAACCATTAGATGGTGTTGATGCTCAGTTTGAATGCCAGAGGCAAAATGTTTGGTGGAACAAAAAAATGACTCTGTGTAGAATTCCCATATCTATCATAATTGGAATATGTATCAGTATAGTTTTTTTGTTTGTTATGCAGGCAATAAATCGCAGCGTACTCAATACACTCCTTTGCTCAGGTGGTATAATCCTCAAAATATGCGAACGAGCGTGTGAGAATATAAAATACATGCGTGTTTCTAACCGAATAGATGGTTCAAAGGAAACTATCGAGGTCAAACCTGAACGGGAGCATATTGAACAGCTACAATTACTTATTGATGAGCGGCGTGTAATTAATGTTTTAGAGTCAAATTCCGTTCACAAGAAAATCGCAGCCAAATTATCTGCGCTTTACAGTAAATCTGCATAAAATAAAAAACGGGAGTACAGCCCACGGATCATCCGAAAAGCTGTACTCCCGTTTTCTGTTCTTCAAGGTATGCAAAAAGAGGTCTTTTCTTTCCTGTAAGAGAAACTACCCTTGCGCATGAGAAATCATAAAGGGTATGTCCTGAAAGCCTGTCACAGAGAAATTATTGCCTCATTTTTAACCCTTATCCTTACCAGTTTTAGAGCGTTTGGAGAGGTAATGCGGACAGGTGACGATTTCAGACCGAAAACTCTGTTTACAGTGGTGGACGCAGCTCTGACAGATAGGATTATACTGCCGTCTGCCGTTGGCACCCAGAAAGAAGGCCCATTCCAGGTGCCATTTCTTACTGCGACTCATAGACAGCCATGCTCCGGGGTATCACGCCCGGAACGTCCCTTTTCCGGGGGCTTGTGCTCGGCACATTCCCGTTTTGCCTCTGCCAGCCGTTCCTTGATAGAGGGTTTTCTTTCCGGCTCCTGCTTCTCGGTTGCTTCCTTTGCCTTTTCCAGTTCCTCCCCGCGTCTGCCATTATTGATAACCCCGTCGATCATACCGTAGTCATCCTCCAGGGTCATTTCTGCCGTGCGGAGAGGAT
>JAHHTR010000118.1 GCA_020024515.1 Angelakisella sp. | reverse complement strand
GCATTTTGGAATCGGTGGAGAGTGCCTTGTATTTTTCTTCTGTGAACAGTGCCTTCGGTACACGGTAAAAGGCAATCTGTTTGGCATCGTTTTGATTAAAGTAACTGTTCAGCTTAACCCCTCCTTGCTTTTGTAATGATTGGGTGCGTGTTTTGGCATTTTTCTCCTCTGTACGCTTCGTAAAATTTGTAAAGGTAAAACTACCCTCGGAATACACCCTGATTGTTTTGGCGAGGAAAAGGTGCGTTATTTGCCCCTTTTGTATTTGCTCTTTTGAGCGTAATAAACAGAGCGTTTGGATAAATATCTGGGGCACTCCAGCACCTCAGCCCGAAAGCTCTGCTTGCAGGCATACACACAGCTGCGGCAGATAGGATTGCAGGTGCGGCGTCCTGTTTTCGGGTGCAGGAAGAAAGCCCATTCTTCCCGCAAGCGTTTTGATAATCTTGGCATTGTAAAAATCTCCTTTCTGAAAATTCATATCCACAGCAGATATGTAAGCCGCTCTTCCCGTGGTCGTTCCTGCCCCTATTTTTCAGCGGTGTCGCTTTGCTCCGTCTTTCAGTACAGCCATCGTGGCAAAGTCTTATCCCCCAACGGACGGTCATTCAATTTTCAAGGTGCAAAGGGAAAAATATTTTCTCCCTCACCGGGTAGCCAGCGAGCTACGGCTTCCGATACGAGTCCCTTCACTAATTCCGACAGAGGTACGCCATTTGCCCCCCTCTTCTATGAAAGAAAAGCAGGCAGATAAACAAGAAAACCGCCCCAAAAGCCTTTGTTTTCAAGGCTTTTACGGCGGAGAAAGATTTTCAAAAAATATTTTCAGGAATTGAAAAATCGGCAGGAAACAGCTATAATCACAGAAAAGGTCAACTTATGATATGATGGTGATAAAATGGATATTCCGATTCAGCAAATTGAAAATGTTTTACAGTATACAGAAGGGCAAGCGTATTTTCTCAGTGGTATTCCCGGTATGGGCAAGACGAGGTTGGCACTGGAATATTGCAGCAAACATCCGGAGAGTCTGTATTTTTCCTTTCAGCACTTGGATGCCGCTTTTGCTCCGATGATTTTTGCAAGCCGCTATCCTGAAATCTTTGGCAGCTGCGGTGACTGGCAAAATTTTTTCACTGCCCTTAAGACCTACGCAAAAGAAACATGCCCCACGATCTTTTTTGATCGTGGGGGCAATCTCAAAGAGCAGGATTCGTTTTATACGGAACTTGGTGAATTCCTCGATGCAAATAGTTCCAGCAAGGTAATACTGGTTGGGAGACCTTGGGAGAAAATCCCTCTTTCCTGCACCGACATTGAAGCAGAGGTAATGACAATGCCAAAGCTGGCGGACCTGTATTCCCTCAAAGATGAAGCGGCAGCAGAAATATTTTCACTGACAGCTGGCCTGCCGGAGCTTCTTTCTGCTTACGATTTAGAAAAATCCTTTGAGGAAAATGTTCGGACAATGCTGCGGACAGATTCTGTATTCTATCGGCTGGCAATAGACTGGATGAATGTGTGCTTTCGCACACCGGAAAGCTACAATACTCTGCTGTACGGAATGGCACAGGGAAAGAACCGAATCAATGAGCTGTCTGCGTTCAGCGGCTACCCCAAAAACAAATGCGACAAGTACATCAAGGCTCTGATAGAACACGGACTTGTCCGCAGGGAGGACGGCAAAAACGGGCACAGTAAATATTTCCCCGCAAACAGTTATTTTTGCTTATGGTACGGTGCGCTGTTCACAGCTGTTCCCAATGCGGACGGCAGTTTCAGGGAAGAAACATTTCGTACTTTTATGGACTACTTCAACGGAACGGTGCTTAAAGATTTTTACCGCAAGCTTTGCATCCACTGGATCAAAAACAACTTGAATCACGATACACATTGCTACATCGACACAGATGACCCTTCTAACTATGACATCGAAATCGGTGACGTCAATTTTGACTTTGCCGCTGTCACGGATACGGGATATTATGCGTATTTTGATTCGACCTTCGGGGGAGGGTTGACCAGTCAGCTCTGGAAAGAAATCGATCAGGCAACCACTCAACAGCTGCCATTTTATCAGAATGAGTATTACCTGCTTACTGTAAATCGGGTGCCGGACAGTTTCTGGACGCTCAGCAAGCAATACGACAATGTACATATCGTTCAGCGAAAGAGCCTTTTTGCAGAGTTCAAGAAAGATTACAACAAAATTGCTCATCCTAAATTTGTGCCGAGCTTTGTGGGAAGGAATCATTAAAATACAAAAACAGCGGGTGCCGGAAAATTCCGACACCCGCTGATCTTTTATATGTACTTTTCTTAGGGAGGTTTTAGGAGTGCGCTCCTAACGATTGTACTGTTTTACGACTCTTGGGAGTATAAACAGTCTGCTCGCTAAGATGATACAAACAATTTCAAAACTATCATCAGGACAAATCTTATGTCCAAATTTTAATTCGTAGTCATCAATATGTTGTTCTACCTATCAAGTATCGGATTTTAAAAAAATTTGGAAATTCACTTGAAAACGAGTTGGATTTCTGAGAATTATGATGTTTGCACAGAAGACTCATAGAAAAAAGCATAATTATGTGATATAATTTAAATATTTGTAATTCATAAGCAAAATCGAAAATCAGAAGAAAACATTTACATCTAATAAATGGAGGCAATTGAAATGGCTGATATCAAAACGCATTTAAGAGAGCTAAGTGTTGCTACAACTATTGGCTTACTTAAGAATGGAACAAATTTTAAGCTAACCGATTTGTATGATTCTAAGAAATTCTTTTCATATGCACATCAAGTTATTGTTGGTGATATCTCAAGTGCAAAAAATTTGTGTGACTATGACACATTTAGTGGTGAATTGAAACAGATTGTTGACAACGGGTATAATTTAGGCAAAAAGATATTTGAAAGCAGTCATTTCGTTATCAACAAAGATGATGAAATAACATGGCAAGGCAATAATACTCAGAAAGATGATCCCATCGATATTACTGTAGGTAAGTATCGTTTTTCACTCAAGGAAGAGAGCTTTATTCTTGAAAACATGGGATTATATAAGCTGTTGAATTGCTATACAGGTTCCAAATACAAAAAGCGTCATATTTTTAGCGATTATGCTCGTCCAGAATATGAAAATTGGTTTTCTGTAACTTGGAATGAACTACTATCAGTTCTTGTCAGAAGCAATGATGTTTGGAGCTACAACAACACAGGAAAACCTAGAAGAAGTGTCATTAAATTAGGCGCTGACACTGTTAGATTAGAGTATTTTGAAAATGAAAGGTCCGTTGCATGTTCAGTTTTACCTAGAAATTGTAAATTGAAAGATTTTGAGCATAATACCTGCACTAAAATCAGAGAGCAAGTTTTTGCGAAGTTTATCAATCAAAATCTTGAAAACAATCCAAGATACAATACCGCAAAGAAACACTGTGCAATTGTTGCATCAGAAGCTCTAGCAAAAGAACTCAATGACAATCTTAACTATAATGCAGGATTGCCAAGATTCTTAAGAATTCATAGTTTTGATTATTATTATGCCAAAACTACATCTGCGGGAATTCAAATATACAGAGTCCCCTCGCTTGAATCTTTTGGTAATGATATCATAATCGAGTCAATCGTAAGTTCTGTTCCTGATAAGCAAGCCAATATATTAACAACAATTAAAAATAAAAAGACAGGAAAGAAACTCGTTCTTCGAAATGAATGCCGCTTTAGTCACGGACAATTCAATGGTACTCCTGAAGCAAAAATGTATTATGAACACGGTGGTTCATTATTAGTTATTTATGAGGCCATCTAAAAAGATATGCCTATTCCCATAGAAAAATAGGGAACAGGCATATTTTAACCAAAATACTTTTCCCAGTTTTCTTCTAATCTCATAGCAATGTTATATCCTAAAACACAGGGCACGGCATTTCCAATAATCTTATAAGCATCGCTTGCGCTCACAGCCTTATTATCATCTGTTTTAGGAAGAATAAATTGATAATCATCTGGAAAAGTTTGAATTCTGGCACATTCTCGGACGGTTAATCTTCTCTGTGCTAGCCCTTGGCTAAGCTCTTCTTCATGAGTTCCACCATTTTCGGCATTCAGTCTTCTAAACTCAATATTTCCATGATGCTCAGATCGAATGGTTGGTGATATAGAATCTAATTTTATTTCTATATTTCCCTGACCTTTTGGCATATATTTTGCTTTGGAATACTTAGTTTGGGCAATATCTGTTGCAACTTCCGGTTCGTCTAGTCCTTTTAAAGCCTCTCGGCAAGTCACAAAAGGAGACAAGTCTTCTCCATCAACATTGTAGCTGTGTGTTGGTACTGGATATGGATCAAACGCTAGATTATTCTTAAGATCAAGCAAAGCGTTTAGTGCTTCTTTTTTTAGAGCATTTCTTTTGAATCCATAAAAAATAACACGTTCTCTGGATTGTGGAACACCGTAATTTGCAGCATGCAAAACTCTAGCTGGAATCACAAGATAGCCGCCATCTGCTGCATTTGCAAAGTCGTGTTCAATAACTTCTTTTGCATCTTCGAGAGTGGTTAAGCCCTTTACATTTTCGGCAATAAATATGGATGGTTGAACTAAGCTAACAACTTCTTTCATCCACATATATAATTGCCCTCTGCTTTCTACTGTCGATTCATCAACCTCCAGCTGTCCACCGTTATGGCTTTTATCGGAATTGAACCCTTTCCTTTTTCCTGCGACTGAAAAGTCCTGGCATGGGAAACCACCTGTAACAACATCAATGTTATCAGGAAATACGTTCTCTCCGGCACGAGCTCGTTTAACAAGATCAACAATACTTTCAATATGATATAGCTCATTTGCGTTTTCGTATTTTTTCCCAAAATATGAGACCCATGCTGATTTTGCATCCGGCCGAATATCATTTGCAAATACAGTCTTAAAACTGGTTTCTTTTACGCTAACCCATTCGCCCCAGTTTTGTTCTATCCAATCTGGATGAATGTTAGTATTGATGCAACGTTTTAAACATCTAAATCCGCCTTCAAGACCGATATCCATTCCGCCACAGCCGCTAAACAGAGAAAGCACTCGGTATTTCTTAGTCATAAATAGTCCTCCATAGCTATTGTGTTTTAGCTTTAGTGAATACAAATCATATTACTTTTAATGTTATCAAACCTATGTATAACAGGCTCTCCCACAGGTTTTAAATTTTCCTGTAGGTATGTTAGTAATGGATTGCCATCAAGGTAATAATACATTTGAGGGATAAGAAAATTGGGAAAAAATTTTTTTACTTCACTTAACGGAATTTGCGTTGTATTCTGAAACCTTTGAATTTCCATTGCTACGCTATAATGATCCAAGTATTTATCTATCCTCTTAACAGCTTCTGGATCATGAGAATATGTTTGTTTCCACTTGGAAATATTTACTTTATTCCCCAGGCGAACTATGCCACCTATCGCTTGTACTGGTCTACTGATGTAAATATATGCCTCTATTGGTTCATTGGGGAAAACTCGTCTATGTTCGAATATTTTTTCACCAGAACAGATTGATTTAAAAACATCTGGCTTAAAACTTAAAAGCATTGTTTTCATATAGCTACTCCACAATAATTACTTCATTGCACTCTGCCCACTTTTAATCCAGTTATCTAATTCAGTTTTTTTGAATCTCCATAATTTACCTATTTTGTGTGCAGGAATACCATTTTCTTTTTTTATCCAGTTCCGAATTGTATCTTTATTTACACCAAGGTAATTAGCTGCTTCTTCGATACTTATCCATTTGTCTTCATTGAACTCCAGCATATTTCTCTTTCTCCTTTTGAGACGAAAATGATTGCAGTTTATATTAACAAATAAAAAATCAAATTTCAACTATATTAACGGATTTATATATGAATTAATATGAATTCGTGGTATTAAGTATCAAAATCCTATTAGTCAAATTTTATTGCCATACTTTGCTGAAAATAGAGTTATGTAAAACTAAGATGCTGACAAACATCTTTTATTTTTCATAGATAATATTATTTAGAATGATTTCGGATACTTGCTTATGGATGCTATTCATCTTTCTCACCCACAACGGCATATTCTCTGCTTTGAGTTGCTCAGTGACTCCTTCTTGCTCAGCAAACTGATTCACGAGAGTTTCTTCCAGATGAACTGCCTGTGCATCGATATCAGCAAGATGCGGATAAAGTGTACATTGTGTCAGCATACTATAGTATTTTACACGATGATGCTGCTTGAGATATTGCCTGCGGCGATTGCCCCACACACCGATTTCGAACTCTGGCTGATCAGGGAGTTTTACATTCGGCAGGAGATAATCACCTTGCTGTGTGTAAGTGCCGCCATTCTTTTCAAATAAAGTCTGTTCCATAGTCTTGACCTCCTGTAATTTGTTTGTGCTTTCAT
>JAHHTR010000012.1 GCA_020024515.1 Angelakisella sp. | reverse complement strand
ATATTATACAAATTAAATTTTTTTGAAGAAAAAAATATATATTTATCGTTAAACATATGATATACTTAATAAAATATATTTTAAAAAAATCAAAAAAATGAGGTGTTTTTATTAAACTTCAAGGAATGCTTGGACTACAACATATAACATTTATGTTAATATCATTTATCTTTATTCTTATTGTAGCCTTTAAATTTAAAAATAATAATAAAAGACAGATTAATTTTTTCATAAAATTCTTTACTATTGTTATGCTACTGTTTGACCCTATATATTGGTTTTGGGAAATATATAATTTTGGTAAAATAAACATTGCAACATCTTTGCCACTGTATTACTGTTCACTTTGTTGGATATGTATGCCATTTATCGCATTTACAAAACCAAACAGTAAAGTTAATCGTACAGCACTTTCATATATATGTACACTTAATATATTAATGGGTATATTCGGACTTGTATTTAATGTATATCTAAATCGCTATCCGCTATTTTCATTTGTTCCTATACGCAGTCTTATTTACCATGTATTTATGTTGCTTATTCCTGCTGTACTTTGGATTTCAGGCTACTATCGTCCGAAAAAGAGTGATTTAAAACTATTCTTTATACCTGTACTTTTGCTCGCTATCCCTTGCATAATAACAAATATTTTATATGGCTGGGACTACTGCTATATTGGTGGAGGAATTGGAACTCCTATTGCTATTTTCAGTAAAATACTGCCAAAACCAATATTTATAATTTGTATGTATGCCTTTTTATATTCTGCGGGAGTTATGCTGTTCTTTGTTCCATACTTTACTTATGCAAAAATCAAAAGAAACAAAGAAAGTCTTGAAAAAGTATATTAATCAAAACAAACTTAATAAAATATTTATCCCTAAATTAAAAAGTACTTTACATATTTTTTATATTATGTTATACTAATACAGTATCGTGCTGTTAAAACATACGAATACCTATTCTCAGCTTATGGATAAAATACCTTTTTACTAAAAGGGTTCACCAACCAAAGCTTAGAGTAAGGAAAATTAATATTTGAAAGGTGAAAAATTACTATGCTACAAAAAGAAGTAAAAAACGAAATTATCAAAGAATACGCAACACATGAAGGTGACACAGGTTCTCCGGAAGTTCAAATAGCTGTTCTTACAAAAAGAATTAACGAACTTACAGAGCATCTGAAAGTTCATGCAAAAGATCACCACAGCAGACGCGGTCTTTTAAAAATGGTTGGTCGTAGAAGAAACCTACTAAACTACCTAATGAAGAAAGACATTAACCGTTACCGTGAAATCATAGCAAAACTTGGTTTGCGTAAATAATTTTAATGATGTTTGGCAGGCAGACTTAATGTATATTTTGTCTGCTTGCCTTTGTTTATACAAAACTTAAATTATTAAAAATTATTTTATTATCCGTATTAACTGTTTATTTATGAAAAAAATCGGCAATAAAAAATGTGAATTGCATTAATCAAAAATCATTGTTATAATGATATTATTAGGTAAAAAACACTTTTTAGCAGTTAATCGAGTTACAAATTTAAACTTGTAATTGGATTTATTGCTAAACTCAGTTTTTTACCTTTTATATAAAACTTATATAAAAAATAAAATTGTTTAATTAATTTAGGAGGTAAAAATATGTTTGAAAATTTTAAAGTATTTGAAACAGAATTCGCAGGCAGAAAAATTTCATTTGAAACCGGTAAAATGTGTTGTCTTGCAAATGGTTCTGTACTTGTAAGATATGGTGATACATCTGTACTTGTAAACGTAACAGCATCACAAAAACCTCGTGAAGGAATAGATTTTCTTCCTCTTTCAGTAGATTTTGAAGAAAAACTATATTCTGTTGGTAAAATCCCTGGTTCTTTCCTAAAAAGAGAAGGCAGACCATCTGACAAAGCTATACTTTGCTCACGTGTTGTAGATAGACCTATCCGTCCACTTTTCCCAAAAGATATGCGTAATGATGTATCTATTGTTATGACAGTTCTTTCAGTTGACCCTGATTGTTCACCTGAAATTGCAGGTATGATTGGTGCGTCTTTTGCTCTTTCTATCTCAGATATTCCATGGAACGGACCTATTGCAGGTATCAATGTTGGTCTTATTGACGGCGAAATTATCCTTTGCCCAAATGCAAAACAAAAAGAAAAGAGTGACCTTACTCTTACTGTTGCAGGTACAGACAAAAAAGTTTGTATGATAGAAGCAGGCGCTAATGAAGTTGACAATGATACAATGTTCAATGCCATTATGCAAGGCTATGAAGAAATCAAAAAAATGGTAGAGTTTATCAAAGGTGTACAAACTGAAATAGGTAAACCTAAATTTACTTATGAATCACAAGAAGTTCCTGAAACTCTCTTTAATGACATTAAAGAATTTGCAATCGAAAAAGTACGTTTTGCACTTGATACAGACGACAAAAATATTCGTGAAGCTCGTCTTGCTCCTGTTGTTGAAGAAATTCACACAAAATTTGATGATGAAGAAGGTACAAATCTTCTACAAATAGATGAATGTATATACAAACTACAAAAATACATTGTACGTCGTTGGCTACTAGATGACGGCAAACGTGTTGATGGTAGAGGACTTGACGAAATCCGTTCACTTAACGCAGAAGTTGGACTACTACCACGTGTACATGGTTCAGGTATGTTTACCCGTGGTCAAACACAAGTTCTTACAATCGCTACGCTTGGTACTATTAAAGAAGCTCAATTACTTGATGGTATAGACGGTGATACAACAAAACGTTATATGCATCACTACAACTTCCCATCATACTCAGTTGGTGAAACACGCCCAAGTCGTGGCCCAGGCAGACGTGAAATAGGTCACGGTGCTTTGGCAGAGAGAGCATTGGAGCCTGTTATCCCATCTGTTGAGAAATTCCCTTATGCAATCAGACTTGTTTCAGAAGTACTGTCTTCAAACGGTTCTACTTCACAAGGTTCAATATGTGGTTCTACACTTGCACTAATGGACGCAGGTGTTCCTATAACTGCTCCTGTTGCAGGTATCTCTTGTGGTCTTGTTACAGAGGGCGACCGCTTTATCACAATGGTTGATATTCAAGGACTGGAAGACTTCTTTGGCGATATGGACTTTAAAGTTGGCGGTACACACAAAGGTATTACAGCTATCCAAATGGACCTTAAAATTGACGGTTTGACACCTGAAATTATAAAAGAAGCATTTGAAAAGACATACAAAGCACGTATTCATATCCTAGATGATATTATGCTGAAAGCTATTCCGGAAGTTCGTCCTGAACTATCAGAGTATGCACCAAAAATGCTAAGCATGAATATTGACCCTGAGAAAATTCGTGACGTTATCGGTCAAGGAGGTAAAGTAATACAAAAAATCTGTGCTGAATGTAATGTTAAAATTGACATTGAAGATGACGGCAAAGTATTTGTATCAGCTATCAATATTGATGATGTACGTCGTGCAATGGCAATAATAGAAACTATTGTTAATGACCCTGAGGTTAATGCAGTATACAAAGGTGTCGTAACAAGACTAATGGCATTTGGTGCATTCGTTGAGATTGCCCCGGGCAAAGAGGGACTTGTACACATCAGCAAACTTGACACAAAACGTGTAGAAAAAGTAGAAGATGTAGTATCTGTTGGTGATGAAATACTTGTTATGGTTACAGAGATAGATTCACAAGGAAGAATTAATCTTTCTCGCAAAGATGCAATAGCCGCTATGGAAGCACGTAACAAATAATATTTAAAATATTTGACAGTCTGCTAAACATATTATGAATAGCAGACTGTTTTTTTAGGGTAATACAGCAGTATTTCATTAATATAGGTGAAAAATATATGTTATATAACAGAAATAACCCACATGGCGGAGATATATACAAAAATAAAATAAAATGGGACTTTTCGGCAAATGTTTCGCCATTTGGAACACCATACAAAATTAAACAAGCCATAAAGAAAAATGTGAATAGTTTGTGGCAATATCCAGACCCATATTGCACAAAGCTACGTACAAAAATAGCTACACACCACCATACAAGTGCTGATTATATATTTTGCGGTAACGGTGCGGCAGATATTATTTTTTCTTTTGTTATGGGCGCAAATATAAAAAGTGCACTGATAGTAATTCCCACTTTTTGCGAATATGAAAATGCACTTAAAACAAATAATTCAATAATAAAAAAATATCTGTTAAGCGAAAAAAATAATTTTAATCTTGATGACAAAATACTTGATTGTATAGATAATGCACTTAACTGTGTAGATAACAAGCTCGAATGTATATTTATATGCAATCCTAATAATCCCACAGGTGTTCTCTATAACAGAGAAATATTAACAAAAATACTGGATAAATGTGAAAAAAACAATATAATTCTCTTTATTGATGAATGCTTTATGGATATAGCAACCAACGGCGAAAATGCCACAATGATACAAAAAATAGAAACAAGTAAAAATCTCATCATTCTAAAAGCATTTACAAAAAGTTATGGTTTGGCAGGTGTGCGACTTGGCTACTGTATGTGCAGCAATAAAGAGCTACTTACCCAAATGTCAAAAACCACACAAGCATGGAATGTATCAACACTTGCACAAAATGCGGGCTATGCGGCATTGGACTGTAATAAATTTATAGAAAAGCTTAAAAAACATACCGAAACCGAAAGAGAATATTTAAAAAAAGAACTTGAAAACCGAAGCTTTACAGTATATAACAGCAGTACGAATTATTTATTAATAGAAACTACATTTCCACTATATGACGAACTTTACAAAAGAAGTATAATGATAAGAAAATGTGATAATTTTCAGGGACTTAATAACAAATATTACAGAATTGCCATAAAATCACATAAATACAGTAAAATACTGCTAAAAAGTATTGATGATATTTTTGCAAAATAGACGAGGGGGAAAATATGGCTAAATCAATAATGCTACAAGGAACAATGTCAAATGTAGGCAAAAGTATACTTACATCTGCACTGTGCAGAATATTTGCACAAGATGGTTACAATGTTGCTCCGTTTAAATCACAAAATATGGCTTTAAATTCATTTGTCACAAATAATGGTTTCGAAATTGGCAGAGCACAGGCTGTACAGGCATACGCGGCTATGAAAAATCCCGATTGCCGTATGAATCCTATCTTATTAAAACCAACAAGTAATATGGGTTCGCAAGTAATTGTCAACGGTAAATCAATAGGCAATATGTGCGCAAAAGAATATTTTGAATATAAAACACAACTTATTCCCGAAATAATGAATGCCTACAACAGTTTATCAAGCGAAAACGACATAATAGTTATTGAAGGTGCAGGCAGTCCAGCCGAAATAAATCTAAAAAATAATGATATAGTAAATATGGGACTTGCAAAAATGGTTGATGCTCCTGTTTTGCTCATCGGCGATATCGACAGAGGCGGTGTATTTGCTCAGCTATTTGGAACAATAGCACTAATGGAACAAGAAGAAAGAGAACGTATAAAAGGGCTTATTATAAATAAATTTCGTGGCGATATAAGGCTCCTTGACAGTGGACTTTATATGTTTACCGAAAGAATACATCCTTATGGAAAATATCCATTTATGGGTGTTGTACCATATATAGATGTTGATATAGATGACGAAGACAGCCTAAGCAATCGCATAGATGTAAATCAAAAGGTATTCTCAAAAGATACACTCAATATAGCTATAATAAAACTACCACGAATGTCAAACTACACAGATTTCAATGTACTTTCAACATTTGAATGTGTAACTGTCAACTATATTGATAACATACAAGACCTCGAAAATGCAGATGTTATAATTTTACCGGGAACCAAAAGTACAATAAATGATTTAAACTGGTTAAAAAAATTTGGGTTTGACAAAAAAATAAAAGAAATGCAAAACAACGGTTCTATTATATTCGGAATTTGCGGTGGTTATCAAATTCTCGGTAATAAGCTTATTGATGAACACAACACTGACGGTGGCGGAACACATAGCGGACTGGGACTGTTACCCATTGACACAATATTTGCCGAAAACAAAAAACTTACACAAATAACAGGTATTCTCAACAATCTTACAGGTGTTCTTTCTACACTGAATAACAAAGATTTCACAGGATATGAAATTCATTGTGGAATTAGCGACAGCCATAATTATATTACGTGTCATAATAATGTATACGGCACATATATACATGGTATTTTTGATAAAACAACAAATGTTTTTGTGGAAACTCTATGCCGACATTTTAATAAAAAATATATAGAAAACAAAAATTTTGATTATTATGATTATCAAAACAAACAGTTTAATATACTTGCCGATGAAGTCCGCAAAAATTTAGATATGGAAAAAATATATAAAATTATGGGTATTAAATAAAAGGAGAATTTTTTATGGTAAGAGAAATAGTAAAAGATGAACATTTTTTATCACAAAAATCAGTGCCAGCCACCATTAACGATTTAAACATTGCACAAGATTTATTTGATACCCTTACAGAAAATGCCAACCACTGTGTCGGACTTGCCGCAAATATGATAGGAGAACTTAAACGCATAATAATAGTTGATGACAACGATAATTATATAGTTATGTTTAATCCACAAATATTAAAATACAGTGAGCCCTTTAAGGCAGAGGAAGCTTGCCTATCCCTTATAGGCACACGTCCAACAAAAAGATATAGAACAATAAAAGTTGAATATGAAAACGAGAAATTCCAAAAACGAATAAAGACATTCAAAGATTTTACAGCACAGATTATTCAACATGAAATAGACCACTGCAACGGTATTATTATATAAATAAAAAAGCTACTACGATTTTAAGTATTTTCATAGTAGCCATTTTTTACTTTAAATTATTCAGTTTTCTTTTTTTATCCCGTTATCTCATTGCTCCGTAATTGCTTGCATTTTTTCTGCTTTTTATTTTGTGTTTTCTTCACAAGTCTAATAATAATTACCAAAAATCCCCATATACCCACATATAGTATTGTTGTTGGCAAATACTCTATTATAAATATGATTATACCCATAAATACATTTTTAAACTTTCTTCCCAATATCTTAAATAACTCTCGGATTTTTCCTAAAAATGTTTTTGGTTCATTATATAAACAGTGCAATAATTTAATAAAATTATTACACTACTCTAAATTATTTATACCTTATGTAATGTTATTCCCATTGAATGAATAATATCTTCCCAATATGGTGAAATGTTTATATCTGTAATTATTGTATCAAAATCGTTCAAATTTGCAAAGTATGCGGATTTAACAGACGAAAATTTACTGCTGTCTACAAGCAAAATCCTCTCCGCTCCCGATGCTATACATGCCTTTTTAGTATTTATTTCATAATCATTTGAGCCTGTAATACCCAGTTTTTCGTGAACCCCTGCCGCTGATATAAAAACTTTATTTGCACGGATTTTATTTATAAGCGTTATACTCTCCGCACATTCAAACATTTGTGAATTAGTGTGATAGTATCCACCCGAAAATATTATTGATACATTTTTCTTTTGAATTAATATATTAAGCACATTATTTGTAACACAAAGTGCTTTTAATTTGATTGTTGGATTTATATATTTTGCAAGACATTCTGTTGTTGAACCTGCATCTATTATTATTGTCTCATCATCATTTATTAGAGATGCCGCAAACTTACCTATCCTTTCTTTATCTTCCTTGTGATTATCAATCGCCACATCAAGATTATAGTAATCCAATATATTATCACTTATATTATTTGGATTATATATTGTACTGCCATATACATTATTTACTATACCGCTACTGTTTAAAATCTTTAAATCTCGTCTTATTGTCATTTCAGATACATTTAACATTTGTGCCAAATCTTTTACAGATGCACCATTATTTTGTTTTAAATAAGAAATAATTTCTTCGAGTCGGCTTTCTTTTTTACTCATTATACAACATCACCTTTACTTTTTTGTAATTTTTATATTTATGTGAATAGAACATTTGCAAAATAACATAATTTTTCACTAATTTCGAAAATAAGTTATAAAATAAACATAATTTAGCATTTTTAAACATTTATTTTGATAACTAATTGTTAATATGTTCATAGTATAACATTTTAATATTGTAAATGTAAAGTAAAAAAATAAAAACAGTGATTTTTAACAAAACAAAGAGTTGCAATTTAATGATATTTACAAAAATGTTTGATAAGTAACATTTTATGTTGACGTAACAACATTTAGGTGATAATATATGTTTGTAACATATTGATTATTTAATACTTTTATTAGATAACACATCTAATATGAGCAATATTTTTATAAAAAAGGGGAAATAAAATATGAATACACCAACACCACATATAACAGCACAAAAAGGCGATTTTGCAAAAACAGTACTTATGCCCGGTGATCCACTTCGTGCAAAATTTATTGCAGAAAAATATCTTGAAAATCCTGTACTTGTAAACTCTGTAAGAGGTATCAATGGCTTTACAGGTACTTACAAAGGCAAAAAAGTTTCAGTAATGGCAAGTGGTATGGGTATGCCTTCAATAGGTATTTATTCTTACGAACTATTTAACGGATATGACGTTGATAATATCATCAGAATAGGTACAGCCGGCGCTATTGTTGAAGATTTAAAAATACGTGACGTAATTATGGGAATGGGTGCTTGTACAAACAGTAACTTTGCATCACAATACGAACTACCGGGAACATACGCACCAATAGCATCATACAAACTACTTCGCAAAGCTGTTGAAATTGCCGAGAGAATGGGTGATGTTAATTACAGAGTAGGCAATATCCTTTCATCTGATACATTCTATGATGACAGTATGGGTACTACAAAATGGGGAAAAATGGGTGTGCTTGCAGTAGAAATGGAAGCTGCCGCACTATATATGAATGCTGCTCGTTCAGGCAAAAACGCACTTGCAATTTGCACAATTTCCGATAACATAATTACAGGTGAAGCAACAACAGCCGAAGAAAGACAAACAAGCTTCCACAAAATGATGGAACTTGCTCTTAACATAGCAGTTGAAATGGCTGACTAAGTAAAAATTTCTAAAAAAAGCAGGTGAAACAATGAATGAAAAAGAACTTGAAATAGAGCTTATAAATAAAGCTTTTGAGGCACAAAAGTTTTCATACAGTCCATATTCAAATTTTTGTGTGGGTGCAGCACTTCTTTCAAAAAACGGTAATATTTACACGGGTTGCAATATAGAAAATGCAGCATTTACTCCTACAAGCTGTGCCGAAAGAACAGCATTTTGCAAAGCTGTTTCCGAAGGTGTAAAAGATTTTACGGCAATAGCTATTGTAGGAAACCAAAAAGGACAGCAGAGAGAAAAAAATAACTACTGTACGCCTTGCGGAGTATGTAGACAAGTAATGGCAGAGTTTTGTGATATAAATGAATTTAAAATCATTCTTGCTAATTCTATCGATGACTACAAAGTTTTTTCACTTGGAGAAATTTTACCACTTACTTTTACACCAAAAGAATTAAACTAAAAAAATTATATTGTATAGATAACTAAAATACAAGTTATCTATACAATATCTATTCTAAAAACTATTTTTGTTGTATAATAGATTTGCACATTGATATTAGATTTAATAAATAAGGAGGTTGTTTTGTGGAGTATATTATAGAAATGAAAAATATCACCAAAAAATTCGGTGACTTTAAAGCAAACGATAATATTACACTGCAACTAAGAAAAGGGGAAATACACGCACTTTTAGGTGAAAACGGTGCAGGTAAATCTACTCTTATGAGTATTTTGTTTGGACTTTATCAACCGGAAGAAGGCACTATTTCCATAAAAGGTAAAGAAGTAAAAATCAATAACCCAAATGATGCCAATGAACTTGGTATAGGAATGGTTCACCAACACTTTAAACTTGTACATAACTTTACTGTTCTTGAAAGTATCGTGCTTGGTCGTGAGACAGTAAAAAACGGCGTACTTAAAATGGACGATGCCCGTAAAAAAATTATGGAACTAAGCGACAAGTACAAATTTAAAATAGAACCTGACGCATATATATCAGATATAACAGTTGGTATGCAACAGAGAGTAGAAATATTAAAAATGCTTTACTGTGATAACGACATACTTATATTTGACGAACCGACAGCCGTTCTGACTCCACAAGAAATAGACGAACTTATGAAGATAATGAAACTTTTGGTATCAGAGGGCAAATCTATTATCTTTATTACACACAAACTAAAGGAAATCAAAGCAGTTGCAGACAGATGTTCTGTATTGCGTAAAGGTAAGTATATAGGTACAGTTGATGTTGCAACTACTTCAAAAGAAGAAATGTCTGAAATGATGGTTGGCAGAAAAGTAAACTTTATTGTTGAAAAAGGTGAACAAAAACTTGGTGATGTCGCCCTTGAACTTAAAAACTTTACAATGAAATCCAAACACACAGGCAAAAATGTAGTAAATGATGTTTCTTTCAAAGTAAGAAAAGGTGAAATAGTTTGTATTGCAGGTATTGACGGTAACGGTCAATCCGAGCTTGTATACGGTATAACAGGACTTGAACACATAACATCAGGACAAGTTATACTAAACGGCAAAGATATAACAAAAGAGAGTATCCGTAAACGTTGCCTTGACGGTATGGCACATATTCCGGAAGACAGACACAAACACGGACTTGTACTTGACTATACTTTGCAAGAAAACTTGGTTTTGCAAACATACTACAAAGATGAATTCCAAAAAAATGGATTTATAAAATTTGATGCAGTAAAAAAATATGCACAAAAGCTTATAAAACAATTTGATATTCGTAGCAGTCAGGGTGAAACAAGTATCGCACGTGGTATGTCCGGCGGTAACCAACAAAAAGCTATTATCGCACGTGAACTTGACCGTAATCCGGAACTTGTAATAGCTGTTCAACCTGTACGTGGTCTTGACGTTGGCGCTATTGAATATATCCACAAACAACTTGTTGCACAAAGAGATGCCGGAAAGGCAGTACTTTTGGTATCATTGGAACTTGACGAAGTAATGAACGTAAGTGACAGAATCCTTGTTATGTACGAAGGTGAAATAGTTGCTGACGTAAATCCAAAAGATATCACAGTTCAAGAATTAGGTCTATATATGGCCGGAACAAAAAGGAGTGTAACAGATGAAAAATAAACAAAATAAAGCTCTGGGTAATATATTATCATCGGTTCTTGCTATTGTTGGAGGTCTTTTATTTGGTCTTATAGTACTTCTTGTTACCAATCCAAAAGAAGCATTCAGCGGTTTTATGGCAATACTTGGCGGTGGTATAAATTACGGTATAGATAATATCGGTTTAATTTTAAACTATGCTACACCTATTATTATGACAGGTCTTTCTGTTGGATTTGCCTTCAAAACCGGTCTATTTAATATCGGTGCAGCGGGACAATTCACAGTAGGCGCGTTTGTGGCTATATATATTGGTGTTAAATGGACATTTTTACCATTTGGATTGCACTGCTTGGTAGCTATAATATTCGCATGTCTTGCCGGCGCACTATGGGGACTTGTACCAGGATTTTTAAAAGCTGTGGCAAACGTAAACGAGGTTATTTCTTCTATACTTATGAACTACATAGGTATGCACCTTGTAAATATGCTTATTAAAAGTGCGGGTGTTTACGATTCACTACGTAACCAATCAAAACCTGTTGCACAGACAGCAAACTTACCAAAAATGGGACTTGATAAACTTGTCCCTGGTGCAAATATAAACTCAGGTATACTTATTGCTCTTATATTTGTAATAATTATGTATATCATAATAGAAAAAACCACATTTGGTTATGAACTTAAAGCTTGCGGTATGAATAAAAACGCAAGTAAATATGCAGGTATCAACGAAAACAGAAGTATAATCCTATCAATGGTAATTGCAGGCGGCCTTGCAGGTATTGGTGGCGCGCTATACTATCTATCAGGTACAGGCAGATATATGCAAGTACTTGATATTATCGCTCAACAAGGCTTTGACGGTATCTCTGTTGCACTTCTTGGCATATCAAACCCAATAGGTATTTTCTTTGCTGGTATCTTTATAGCACACATCACAAACGGTGGTCTATACCTACAATTATTTGGCTTTGTTCCGGAAGTAATACAAATGATTATTGCATCAATCATCTATTTTGGTGCTTTTGCACTGCTTGTTAAAGGACTTCTGACAAATATGAAAAAGAGAAAAGCAGCAAAAATGGAACAACAGCAATCAGTATCAACAAAAACTAATGAGGAGGGAGCAAAATGAGTACTTTATATTTTTTAGTTCAACAAACAATGTTTTGTGCCATTCCTCTTTTGATAGTTGCAATAGGTGCAATGTACTCTGAAAGAAGTGGTATTATCAATATCGCTCTTGAAGGTATAATGGTTATTGGTGCTTTTACAAGTATAATGTTCATAAACATTATGCAAACAAAAGGCATTATGGACGGACAACTTTTGTTATTGGTAGCTATACTTATTGCGGGACTTAGCGGTGGTATATTCTCCTTGCTACACGCATTTGCGGCAATAAAACTGAGAGCTGACCAAACAATAAGCGGTACAGCGCTAAATATGTTCGCTGCTCCATTTGCAATATATATTGCAAGAATGCTTACACCAAACCATTCACAACAAGTACAGTTTACAGATACTTTCCATATTGACAGCGTACCTGTTTTGGGCAGTATCCCAGTAATCGGCGATTTATTCTTCAAAAACACATATATTACAACATATATAGGTATTATTATATTTATTATAGGTGCATTTGTAATTTCAAAGACACGTTTCGGACTACGTCTACGTGCCTGCGGCGAACACCCACAAGCAGCCGATACCGTTGGTGTTAATGTTTACAAGATAAGATACAGCGGTGTATTTATATCAGGTGTACTTGCCGGTATCGGTGGTTTGGTATTCATTGTACCAACATCTGTAAACTTTAACGGTACAGTATCAGGTTACGGTTTCCTAGCTCTTGCTGTTCTAATCTTCGGTCAATGGCGTTCCGCAGGTATTATCAAAGCCGCATTTTTCTTTGGTATAATGCAAACAATAGCAAGTTCTTACTCAGGTATTCCTGTACTTCAAGATTTGCCAATACCAAACGGTGTTTACAAAATGATACCATATATAGCAACAATGATAATTCTTGCTTTCTTCTCAAAATCTTCACAAGCACCACGTGCCGAAGGTATTCCTTATGATAAGGGTAGCCGTTAATATTAAAATTAATATCTGCATAAAGTGTAATAAGTATATTTTATGCAGATAAAAAAATATTATCCTTATACCGTCTCTATCACTCTCCATGGTATAAGCGAAACAAACATATAAGAAATCAGAGTGGAGAAAAGAGGCATAAATTTATGAGAATGTACGATTTAATCACTAAAAAAAGAAATGGTGGAGAACTTAGTGAAGCCGAAATCAAATTTATGATTGAAGGCTATGTTGATGGCAGTATTCCCGATTATCAAATGTCAGCTATGCTAATGGCTATATACTTTAACGGAATGACAGATGCCGAAACCCTTACAATGACAATGGCAGTTGCTCACAGTGGCGATATGGTTGACTTATCAGGCATTGAGGGTATAAAAGTTGACAAACATTCAACAGGTGGTGTTGGTGACAAAACAACTTTGATTATTGCCCCAATAGTTGCTGCTTGCGGTGTAAAAGTTGCAAAAATGAGTGGTCGTGGTCTGGGTCATACAGGTGGTACAGTTGACAAAATGGAATCTATACCAAATATGAAAACTTCACTTTCACAAGAAGAATTTTTTAGAGTAGTAAATACAACAGGTCTAAGCGTAATCGGACAATCCGGTAACCTTGCACCGGCAGACAAAAAACTATATGCTTTGCGTGATGTTACCGCAACAGTTGACAGTATTCCGCTAATTGCCGTATCTATAATGAGCAAAAAACTTGCTGCCGGAAACGACTGCATTTTGCTTGATATAAAGACAGGCAGCGGTGCATTTATGAAAACACTTGATGATGCAACAAAACTTGCACAAAAAATGGTTGCAATTGGAGAAAACGCAGGCAAAAAGACGGTTGCACTTATAACAGATATGGACATTCCATTGGGACACAATATCGGTAACAGCCTAGAAGTTATAGAAGCTGTTAAAACACTGCAAGGTGAAGGTCCTGGCGATTTAACAGAAGTTTGCCTAAATCTTGCTGCAAATATGCTATATCTTGCCGGCAAAGGCGATATAGAAAAATGTAAAGAAATGGTAAAAGAAGTTATTGCAAACGGCAAAGCTCTTGAAAGGCTTATTGCAATGGTTGAAGCACAAGGCGGTGACAGCTCTGTTATTAAAGATACAGAAAACTTTGCAAAAGCACCATACAGCCTAGATATCAAAGCTGAAAAGACAGGTTATATCAAAGCTATGGATACAGAGATGTGCGGTATAGCGTCATCTATGCTCGGTGCAGGCAGAGAGACAAAAGACAGCGAAATAGATTTTTCAGCAGGTATTATTCTACACAAAAAAGTTGGTGACTACATAAACGAAGACGACACAATCGCTACTATGTATACTTCAAAAGAAGAACTATTTGCAGCAGCAAAAGCAAAATATATGAATTCTTTGACAATTTCGGATGAGAAGCCAGATGAACAACCTTTGATTTTCGCAAGAGTTACAAAAGACTGTGTAGAAAAATTTTAAGAATTTTTAAAAATTAAAAATTAAATTTGCATATTTGGAATAAAAGGAGTATAATAATGACTGAAAGAGAAATACTAAGCCACGTTGACCATACACAACTAAAAGCATTTGCAGTATGGGAAGATATTAAAAAGCTTTGTGATGAAGCAATAGAATACAATACAGCAAGTGTTTGTATTCCACCTTGCTATGTAAAAAGAGTACACGATACATACGGTGATAAAATAACTATATGTACAGTTGTAGGGTTTCCACTGGGATACAGTGTAACAGAGGCAAAAGTTGCCGAGGTAAAAAAAGCTATTGCTGACGGTGCTACAGAAATCGATATGGTTGTAAACATCAGTGATGTTAAAAACGGCGATTATAAAGCTGTTGAAGACGAAATCAAAGCACTTAAAGAGGCAACAGGAGATAATATTCTAAAAGTTATTATTGAAACCTGTTACCTAACAGAAGAAGAAAAAATAGCAATGTGTCACGCTGTTACAAACGCAAAGGCTGACTATATCAAAACATCTACCGGCTTTGGCACAGACGGTGCAACAATGGCAGACGTAAAACTTTTCAAAAACTATATTGGAGAGAATGTAAAAATTAAAGCAGCAGGCGGAGTAAAGAGTGTTGAGGATATGGAACACTTTATTACAGAAGGTAACTGTGAAAGAATTGGTACAAGCTCTGCAATTAAGTTAATAAAAGGCAAACAAACAAACGAGTACTAAGGAGGAAACTTAAAAATGAAAAAACTTATGGCGATCCTACTATCAGCAATAATGGTAGTAAGCATGGCTGCTTGTGGTGGTAAAACCGATACAACTACAACACCTGACAACTCTGGCTCAACATCAACACCTTCAACAAACAAAGACGGAGGCTTTGAGCTAGCACTTATCACAGACGTTGGTACAATTGATGATAAATCATTTAACCAAGGTTCTTGGGAAGGTCTAGAGAAATACGCTAAAGAAAATAACATTACTCACAAATACTACAAACCAACAGAGAAATCTGACACAGCTTGCCTACAAGCTATCGATCTAGCTGTAAAAGGTGGAGCAAAACTTATAGTTACACCGGGATTTTTGTTCGAAATTCCAATTTATGAAGCTCAAACAAAATACCCAGATGTAAAATTCATTATCCTTGACGGCGCACCACACAAAACAGATGACTTTACACCTGTTATTGCTGACAACACACTAAGTATCTTCTACGCAGAAGAACAAGCCGGTTTCCTAGCTGGTTATGCTGCTGTTATTGATGGTCACAAAAAACTAGGCTTCATGGGTGGTCTGGCTGTTCCTGCTGTTGTTCGTTTCGGTCACGGATTTATCCAAGGTGTTGACTACGCAGCTAAAGAACTAGGTCTTAAAAAAGGTGAAGTAGAAGTTAAGTATACATACACAGGTAACTTTGACGCTACTCCTGAAACACAATCAAAAGCTGCCAGCTGGTACAAAGATGGTACAGAAGTTATCTTTGCTTGCGGTGGTGCAGTTGGTAACTCAGTAATGAAAGCTGCTGAAACAGCTGGTAAAAAAGTTATCGGTGTTGACGTTGACCAATCAAGTGAATCATCTACTGTTATGACATCAGCTATGAAAAACCTTAGCAAATCAGTTTACGATGCTATTGGTGAATTCTACAAAGGTTCATTCCAAGGTGGTAAATCTGTAATTCTTGATGCAAAAGTTGATGGTATTGAACTACCAATGGCAACATCAAAATTCACAACATTTAACCAAGAGAAATATGATGCTATCTACAAAGGTTTTATTGATGGTACTGTAAATGTAAGCAATGAACTATATGATAATGATTGCACAAAAGTTCCAACAGAAATCGTTAAAGTTACTTCAATCGCTTAATTCTAGTTTTATATCTAATTTAGAGGCATCGGTGACAGTAGTTACTGTTCCGATGCCTTTTTTATACCATTTTGACGTTTATTTGTTTGTTTTTTATTAAAAAGGATAGGGATATGAAAAAAAAATTCACTGTAAAAAAAATAATACTTGCCTTGTTTGGAATATTTTTTGTAGGAACAGGAATTGCCTTAAATTCACTGTCTGCTCTCGGAAACGATGCTATTGCCGTAATGTATGACGGATTTAGAGTGTTATTTAATCTGGATATGGATAAATTAGGATTTGTTTCCAATGCTATTAATATAATTATGGTTATTGTTGTACTGTTTGTTGCAAGATACCATATAAATATCGGTACTGTTATCTATACATTTGTCCTCGGTTTTGTCATTACATTTATGACAAAAATATACTTAATATTAAATATACCGTTTAATATATACACACAAATACTACTTGCCATTTTTGGCTGTTCACTTTTATATATCGGTGTAGGACTGTATATTGCTGTTGACATAGGACTTGACCCTGCAACCGCATTTGTTATGATGATAGCCGACAAGGTTAAAATAAATTTCAGTAAATGCAAAATTATGTTTGACTTTACATCTATTATTATATTCGGCTTGATAATGGGTGGGAAAATAGGTATTTTAACTATTATCACAGCAACAACAGCAGGAGTTTCAATACAATTCTTCTCAGAAAAATTCAAAAAATTAATAAATTGATTTAGAAAAAACAAAGCACATAGACTTGCAATCAATACAAATCTATGTGCTTTTTTATATTATTTAGTAAGTTTTACAATAGCAGCTTTTATTCTCTTGACAACGACTTCTTTACCAAGGATAGAGCATAGTTCTATACCGCCACCCGGTGTAAATTGTTTACCACTTACCGCAACACGTAATGGATATAGCATATAACCATTTTTAACTTCAAGTTTTGCAATAAGTTCAAATAGTTTCTCGTGAATTTTCTCTGTTGTAAATTCATCTGCACTTATACTTTCCAAAATAGGTAGTGCCTCTGTCAATGCAACAAGAGAAGTTTCCTCTGTTGTCTTCATTTTCTTATTAACGTACATTTCTGTTGAATACTCAGGCATTTCATCAATGAAATCAACTTGCTCAGGAATATCGCTAAGTACTTCACAACGATTTTGAAGCACTTTTGTAAGTTCAACCAGATTAGCTGTCTCACTCTTAACAGTTTGTCTAATCCAAGGCATGGCTTTTTCATAGAATTCTTCGTGTGACAGTGCTCTTATATATTCACTGTTAATATATCTTAGTTTTAGTGGGTCAAATATAGCAGGAGATTTTGAAATACCTGTAATATCAAACTCTTGTTTTAGTTCTTCAAGACTGAATATTTCTTTGTCACCTTTTGGACTCCAACCAAGAAGTGCTATATAGTTTAGAACAGCATCTTTTAAATAACCTTTTTTGATTAAATCTTCGTAAGATGCGTCACCGTTACGTTTACTCAATTTGTGTTGAGCATCTTTCATAACAGGTGAACAGTGAATGTATGTTGGTACTTCCCAACCAAAAGCCTCATATAGTAGGTTATATTTTGGTGTACTTGATAGGTACTCATTACCACGAATAACGTGTGTTATACCCATTGTATGGTCATCTATAACGTTTGCAAAGTTATATGTCGGCATACCGTCTGTTTTGATAAGTATTTGGTCATCAAGTGTTGCACAATCAACTGTAATATCACCGAAAACCAAATCGTGAAAAGTAACTGTTCCTTCTGTTGGCATTTTTTGACGAATTACATAAGGCACACCTGCTGCAAGTTTTTCTTCAACTTCTTCTTTTGAAAGGTTGCGACAATGTCTGTCATAGTGTGCAGCCATACCTGATGCTTCTTGTATTTTGCGAACTTCTTCAAGATGTTCTTTATCACAGAAACAGTAGTAAGCCTTGCCCATTTCAACAAGTTTTACTGCATATTCCTTAAACATACCCATACGTTCACTTTGTACATAAGGACCAACAGGTCCACCGATATCCGGACCTTCGTCCCATAGTAAGCCTGTTTCTTTAAGTGTACTATAAATAATATCTACTGCACCTTCAACATATCTTTCTTGGTCAGTATCCTCTATACGTAAAATAAATGTTCCATCTTCGTGTTTTGCTGTCAAGTACGCATATAGTGCTGTACGCAAATTACCCACGTGCATATATCCTGTTGGACTTGGGGCAAATCTAGTTCTTATTTTTTTAGACTCCATATTTTTTCTCCTCATATGTTTTAGATATTCATACCTATATATTTTCTCTCGTTTTATACACAATGTCAATACTTATATTAATTTTTATCAAAAACTTTTAAAATAAGGCTTTTTTATTTTAATTCATACAATATATTTACTAATAACAACGATATAAAAATAAATAAAAACAAATAATTTATTGTTTTCTTAAAAGCCAAATATACCAATAGTATAAGAGCTGATATTTCAAATATGACAATTACTGTTTTATATATTCTATTTGTTGTATCGTAGTCAAAAAAATATCTTAATACTAGGTTTAATATATCCGCACCGTCAAGTCCATTTATTAAAAATAAATTATATGCACCTATTATTAAATTTGTTGCGGAAAAAGAAATAAAATAAATATTTCCGAATAGTCCCAATATATAAAAAAACAGTGCCAAAAACAAATTGAAAAAGCTACCTGCTATCATTACAGCAAATTGTTTCTTTATATTTTTATTTTCCAATTTATCCGATATTATATATATTCCACTTAGGCAAAAGACTATTTTTTCTATATTAATTTTATAGTAAAGCATTGTGACAATATGTGCGAGCTCATGCAAAATTACAGATATTACAAAGTAATCGTAAAATCCGCTTTTATCCATTAGTATAAAAAAATATATGTATATAAAAAAGCCTATCTTAAATTCAATATTAATATTAAATAACTTTATCTTCATAAATATTCATATATACTGATAGGATTAATATAATTATTGTTTATTATTACCGTAAAGTGCAAATGAGAGCCTGTGGATACTCCTGTACTGCCAACAGTGGCTATACGTTCACCTTGTCTTAGTTTTGCACCTGTTTCGGCAAGTATTGTGTCACAATGATTATATATCGTAACAATATTTTCACTGTGACGTAATTTTATATAGTTCCCGTATATTCTGTCATTACCGGTTTCCTCCACAACACCCGGAAGAACTGCATATATACTGCTTCCCTGTGGACTTGCAATATCTATCCCTGTATGAAAATCTTTTTTGTTGCTTATAGGATGTGTTCGCTCACCAAAATCCGAAGTTATAAAGCCACTATCCAGTGGACTTATTGGCTTTGCCGACAAAATAACATTGCCATAATACACATTTTGAGGCATAAAAGAATTCTCTCCACCTTTATTATCCATTAGTTCTATATATTCTATAAATTTATTAATATGAACTTTTGCATTTTCTATTGCCTTTAAAATAATATTATTTGGGGCTTTTTCAATATTACTGCTCATTGCCTCCACATATATTTTTTTGTATGTATTGTATTCATTGTTATTATAGTTTTTCATTGTATAGGCATAGCCACACAATACAGTACAACAAATTGTCTGTACTGTAATTATTTTTAAAAGTCTGTTATTTTTCTTATCGGCTTTTTTAATTTTTCTGGTGCTATTCTTATGAAAAGTCATTGGACGTGATAAAACCTGTAATTCTGACATAAATATTTCTCCTATAATTTACAATTATTTATTTAACAATAAAATATTTATGTTATAGTATATGATTTTTTCATAAGAAAAAATTACCCCAAAAATACATATCAATGTAGTTTTGAGGTAATTAAACATATTATTATACCATTTTAAAAACTTCTTTGGCTTCTTTTAAGCCACCAATATCATATACATGATTATATCCCATATCTACCATAATTTGTGCGGCTGTCTTGCTACGGTTACCGCTACGGCAATATACAAATACAATAGATTTTTTGTCAGGAATAGCACTTTCTATTTTCTCTCTTATCTCATAATCCGGAACAAGAATAGAGTTTTCGGCATGTTCTGTGTCATATTCATCTTGTGTACGAACATCGAGTATATAATAATCTTTGTTACCGTCAACTTCACTGAAAATATTTTTTGCCTCGTCAACAGATAGTCTTATATATTCCGGTTCTACTGTGCACCAACTTGGATTTTTAACACCTTTATCTACATTGGCTGTGTTTTCAGCTGAGACATTTTCATTTGAATCTTTTTGATCTTTATTATAAATCATATTTATTCCTTTCATTAATGTCTCTTTATCCAAAGCACTTTGTCCCACTGCTATCATATAACCGTCTTTATCCAAAAACAGTGTTGTTGGAAGTGCTATTATTCCATAAGTCATAGCACCATCATGTTTTGTATCATAATAAACAGGGAATGTATATTTCCCGCTATCTATAAATTTCTTTGCTTTTTCCTTTGTCTCACGTGCGCCGTCTGTCATATTCAGCATTATAAAGTTTATTTCGTCTTTGTATTCATTATATACTTCTTCAAACAGTGGCATTTCAGATTTACAAGGACCACACCAACTAGCCCAAAAATTAATTATAGTCGGTTTGTTTATAAGTTCACTCAACTTTATTGTATTTCCGTCATAGTCCTCAAATGTGATATCAGGTGCTTTTGTCAAATTCTCTTTGCTTGTATCATCTCCTGTTGACTCTGAATTTGCATTTTGAGAAGACTCAGGCTTTGAATTTTGTGCAACTAAATTATTTACCTGTACTTTACTCTGTAAATTATCATATAACAGCTTTGCACCTACTATGACTACAACCAGCGCTACCAATAATATTATGGTATTCAGTTTTTTATTCTTATTCATATTTTACCTCTTTTTTTTATATCTATATTATTTTGTTATGACTGTACCGCAAAAAACGATAAAACGTATCCAAATCCTCCTGTCATCATAAGTATACCTACTATTATCAGCAATACACCTGATATAGCATTGATAATTTTATAATTTCTCTTTATAAAATCAAATGTGCTCTTTAATTTATCTATTAATACCGCACTTATAAAGAATGGTATTCCCAAACCTATTGAATAAAAAAGCAACATCAAAATACCCTTTGTTGCAGAACCTTGCTGAGACGCCATTACAAGTGCAGAACCCAGAAAAGCTCCTACACACGGTGTCCAACCGATAGAAAATATCATACCGAAAACTATTGATGAGAAAAAGCCCAAATTATCGGTATTCATTTTCTTTGTACCACCATTAAATATTGAAAATTTAATAACACCCATAAAACTTAATCCAAAGAAAGTTACGATAAGTCCGGTTACTATATTAACAACTGTTTGATATTTTGTTAAAAAGCTGCCCAATGTTCCCGCAAAAGCTCCAAGTAATACAAAAACAAAAGTAAAGCCAAGTATAAAACCAAAAGCATTAGTAATTGTTTTCTTTTTATTGTTTTCTGTATTTTTCCCCGCAAAGTAAGAAATATATATTGGTAGCATAGGAAGAAGACAAGGTGACACAAAGGTTATTATTCCTTCCAAAAAAGCAACTGCATATTCCATTTTTTTATTAAACTCCTAACTAATTTTTTTAACTAATATAACACAAAAAAATATATTAATCAATTATAATTATGTTAATTATTATATAATAATCAGATGTATTTTGTATGTGATATTATCACAAAATATAATTTATATACTATTATTGTTTATGATATACAATATTTATTGAAATATTATTCATTTTTCTACATAGTATATTTCAAGTTTATATTTTATCCATTGACAACAAGCATTAATAAATGTTAAAATTTTTATTTGAGAGATAGTTATTTTACAATAATAACTTTATAAAAACTAATAAAAATAACAGTAATCAATTTTTTACTTTAAAGGAGATTTAAAAATGTCAGGACATTCAAAATGGAGTACCATTAAAAGAAAAAAAGGTGCATCTGATGCTCAAAGAGCCAATGTTTTTACTAAAATAGCCAGAGAAATGTCAGTTGCAGTTAAACAAGGCGGACCTGATCCATCAGCAAACAGCAAATTGCGTGACTGTATAGCAAAAGCAAAGGCCGCAAATATGCCTAACGATAATATAGACAGATGTATCAAAAAAGCTGCCGGCGGTGACGATAAAGAAAACTTTGAAGAGCTGATATACGAAGGTTACGGCCCATGCGGTGTAGCTGTAATGGTAGAAACTCTTACAGATAACCGTAATCGTACAGCAGGCGATTTGCGTCACTATTTTGATAAATTTGGCGGAAATATGGGACAAACAGGCTGTGTATCATTTATGTTTGAACGCAAAGGTGTAGTTGTTATAGAAAACGAAGACAACGAAATAGATGAAGACAAAGCACTTGAAATTTGTCTTGAAATCGGCGGTGATGATGTAAATATGGACGACGGTGTATTTGAAATCTACTGTGATGCAGGTAATGTAGGTAACTTGCGTGAAGAACTTGAAAAGAACACAAAATACAAAGTTCTGTCTGCACAAGCTGAATATTTGCCATCAACAGAAACAGCTATTGATGACCCTGACCTAAAAATCAAAATGTCAAGACTGCTTGATACATTGGAAGATAATGATGATGTTCAAAATGTATGGCACAACTGGGAAAATCAAGATGATAAATAATGTTATTTATCACAATAACTACTATTTATTAAGATAGGAGTATATAATGTTCAATAAAATAATATCTTTATCTCTTAATCCTGCAATAGACATTACACTATGGACAGATACTCTACATTCAGGTGATAATATTGTAGAGTCGGAAAGATATGATGCTGCCGGTAAAAGTATGAATGTTTCCCGTGCTTTGCGTGCATACGGTGTGGAAAGTACAGCTATTGTATTACTTGGCAAACATAATATATTTCGATATGAAGACCGTCTAATAAACGAAAAAATGAATTATAAGGTTATTGTAATAGACGGATATACCCGTGAAAATTTAAGCATAGTTCAACCTGATCACACAATTACAAGACTTATGCGTGATGGGTTTTGTGTAGAACATGAAAAAATACAGGAAATATTAAATATTCTTTCGGAAGAAATTGTAGAAAACAGTTTAGTTGTTATTTCCGGCAAGCTACCACGTGGCATATCTCCAAATGTGCTTATGTCTATATGTAAACATATAGACAGTTTGGGTGCAAAGATATCCATAGACACTTCTTCACTGTCAATGGAAGAAATAATAAAAATCAAACCTTTTATTGTTAAGCCAAACCTTGAAGAAGCTTGTCACATAGCTCAAAGACAACTTGTATCTGAGCAAGATGTTATTGATTTTGGTAAAGAACTTAATAATAACGGTATCACTCACTGTATGGTTAGTGCTGGTGCAGACGGTATATACTATACATCTACCGAAAATCCATCTATGCACATATTGGTGCCATCAATAGATGTATGCTCAACAGTTGGTGCAGGTGACTGTTCCCTTGCAGGCTTTATTTATTCTTTGCAAGAAGGCAAAAGTATAGAAAAAGCATTAAAAGTGGCTGCCGCTTTCGGCACAGCCGCATGCTTGACAGAAGGAACAAACCCACCACCAAAACTATCGTATGCAAATATTTTGCAACAAGTTTATATAGAAAAAGTATAATCCAATTATTTACGAGATGATTAATAAAAAAATTAGTCGTCTCGTTTATTTTATAAAAAAGAGGATGAGTTATGGAAAATACAAATTATAACATAATAAAAGACTGCATAGAAAACACCCCATCACTGATAGAAAAATTGCAAAGAACATCTTTGCCTATATGCATTTACGGAATGGGCGACGGTGCCGAAAAACTTCTAAAAGTTTTTTCTTACTATAATATAGACTATGATGATTTTTTTGCAAGCGACGAGTTTGTTCGTGGCCACAGCTTTCATAATAAACGTGTAAAATCTTTTTCAGAAATAAAAAATGACTACGAAGATTTTATTATTGTGGTTGCATTTGCCTCATCACTGCCTGATGTTATGAACAGAATAAAAGATATATCACAACATCATACACTATATATCCCGGATTTACCCGTAGTCGGCGAAAATATTTTTACAAAAGAATTTGCGCAAAAAAATATTGACAGTCTTGTTAAAGCATACGAAGTTATGGCAGACAGTCAATCAAAGCTTGTATTTCAAAATACTCTAAAATACAAAATATCAGGCGAAAGCAAGTATTTGTGGGAAATGGAAACAGACAAAGACGAGGTATTTAATACTGTTCTAAAACTACATGATACCGAAATTTTTTGCGATTTGGGTGCATATCGCGGCGACACAATAGATGAATTTTTGCACTATACAAACAATAAATATGATAAGATATACGCAATGGAAGCAGACGCAAAAACATTCAAGAAATTGGAAACACATTGTGAAAATATAAAAAATACAAATATATACAATATGGCTGCATGGGACAAAGAAGAAACACTGCATTTTTCTAAGCGTGCCGGCAGAAATTCACGACTTCAAAGTATTACCGAATTTGATATTGTACCAAAAAAACTTGTAGATATAAAGGCAAATTCAATTGACAATATACTTAACAATAACCCAATAACATATTTAAAAATGGATATAGAGGGTGCCGAATATAAAGGCATAATTGGTGCAAAAAATACACTTAAAGTATATAAACCTAAACTTAATATCGCAGGATATCACCGCAGCGAGGATATATTTAAACTGCCGCTGCTACTCAAAAATATTAACAGTGAATATAAAGTTTATTTTAGGCACCACCCATATTTTCCGGCATGGGATAATAACTTTTATTTTATTTAATAACTCTAATCTTATTTATTTTTTAAAATTGATGATTAAAAAATTTTTGTTTGATAATACTATAAGTAAGATACATTGGAAAAAATTAACAATGAAAATACTTTTAGTTGAAAGGACAGAAAAACTATGAAATCATCAAAAAATATAAGTAAATTTGAACTTGCTCTTTTTTTAGGACTTATAATATCTGTTATTATAACTTGTTTTATGCCATTTTACAGTGAATGTAAATCTTTACAAAATGATGTACTGCGTCTACATATTCCCGCTAATTCCGACAGTGTGGAAGACCAACAAATAAAACTGATGGTACGTGATGCCATACTTAATGAAGCAGGATATTTATTTGAGAATACTGCAAATTTGAACGAGGCAAAAAAACAAGCTGAAAAGAATTTAGATATATTTAAAAATATAGCCGAAAGAGTACTTGCAGAAAATAACGTAAATCAAACCGTAAAAGTATCTATTGAAGAAAATACATTTGTAGATACAAGAACTTATGATAAACTAATTATGCCATCAGGAAGATTTACCGCACTTAAAATAGAACTCGGTAGCGGAAAAGGCAAAAACTGGTGGTGTGTTATGTATCCGCCTATGTGTGTTGATTGTTGTAGTATGAAATCTACAGATATTACAAATAAATTGTTAAGCTTAAAAGACTATCCAAACTATAAAATGGCATTTGCAAGTGTAGAAATATTTGAAAGATTTTTAAATATTATAAATACACCGTCATATAAACTTATAAAATAATTTAGTTAAATGCAAATTATTGTATTTTTTTACTTGAAATATTAATATTTTCATATTATAATATATTTAGATATAAACACTTTTTAATAATAAAAATTAAAGAGTGTTTTTGCTTATTATGACAATTTTTATTTAAAATTAAAGATTTATAACTATTTATAGAAAGGAAATTTTTTATGTTCGGAAAAAATAATACAAAACAAACTGAGCCTGAAGTAAATACTATCATCGGAGAAAAAACAACTTTCGAAGGAATTATAACAACAGAAACAAGTCTTAAAATCGAAGGAACAATGAAAGGTGATATACGTTCATCAGGACACGTTATTATCGGCACAACAGGATTCGTTGACGGTAATATAAATGCCGGCAATCTATATGTAGCAGGAAAAATAAACGGTGACGTAAACGTTCAACAAAAAACACAATTTGTATCAGGTGGTTATCTACATGGTAACATTATATCAAATGATATCTCTATGGAAATTGGTTCTGTTATTGACGGTATGTGTAAAACAAATAACGGTATGGAAGGACTTGAGTACAAGAGTCTTTCACAAAAAAACAAAGAACTTCCAACAAGTGAAGATAAAACAATAGAAGTTTAATATACATACTATTCCTTATCTTATTTAATTAATAAGATAAGGTTTTTTTTTATAATAAATTTTATATAACTATTGAAAAAAAATATAAGAAACTATATAATGAAATCTGATAAATTTATAATTTGGAGGAAAACGTGCGATGAATTACTATCTTGGAATCGACCTTGGAGGCACAAATATTGCTGTCGGTATTGTAAACGATGAGGAAAAATTAATAGCAACAAACTCTACACCTACACCACAATCCACAACAGCAGAAGGACTATGCTCAACAATCGAAAATTTCTGCAAAGAATTTTTGAAAGAAAACAATATTAAAACAGAAGAACTTAGCGGTATTGGTATTGGCGCTCCCGGACAGGTAGATATTACAAATTCAACAATCAGCTTTATTTGTAATCTAAATTTAAGAAACGTAAATATTGGTAAATATCTTACAGAAAAAATGGGAGTACCTACATACGTTTGCAACGATGCTGATGCTGCCGCTTTCGGTGAAGCAAAAGCAGGTAGTGCAAAGGGATATAATAAAAGTGTCGCCGTAACACTTGGAACAGGTGTTGGCACTGGTATTATTATCGGTTCGGATATTATCCCAAGCGAAGGAGGTCATATGGTTATAGTATATAACGGTGAACCTTGCAACTGCGGAAGAAAAGGCTGCTATGAAAGTTACGCTTCCGCAACAGCACTAATTAAACAAACAAAGAAAGCAATGGACGAAAATCCTACTTCAAAACTTTGGGAAGTAGCAAACGAAAACGGTGGCAAAGTAAATGGCAAAACTGTTTTTGACGCTATGGACAGAGGTGACGAAGTTGCTAAAAAAGTTTTTGATACATATATAAACTATGTTGGTTGTGGACTTGTTGATATCGGTAATACTCTACGTCCTGATATCATTTGCCTTGGCGGTGGTATCTGTGCACAAGGTGAAAGACTTACAAAACCACTTAATGAATATATGCAAAAAGAACAATATCCACTGCCAACAGGCGAATACACAAAGGTTGTTACATGCTCACTTGGTAATGACGCAGGCATTATAGGCGCTGCACTTTACTCAAAATACAAAAAATAAGTATAAAGGAATATTAGTATTAAAATGCAAAGTTTTTTTAATCTAGACGAAAAATTAATAGAGATAGCAAACAGAGCAGAAGAAAAAGCCAAAGAAGCTCTGCTTGCTGTCGAAAAAAATTGTGAATATAATTCCGCAAAAGTTTTAAATGCATTTATAGAAAATCGTGTAAGTGATTCTAACTTTAAAGGTACAACAGGATATGGCTATGACGATAAAGGCAGAGATGACCTAGACCGAGTATATGCACAAATTTTTGGTACAGAAGATGCCCTTGTACGTCATACATTTGTATCAGGTACACACGCACTGGCAACAGCTCTTTTCGGTGTACTTCGTCCACAAGACAAAATGGTATCTGTTACAGGTGACCCTTATGACACACTTGAAGAAACAATAGGAATCCGTGGCGAAAAAAATATCGGTTCATTACTTGAATATGGTATAAAATACGAAAAAATAGAGCTGAACGATGATGGTACCCCAAACCTACCGGAAATAGCAAATGCTGCAAAAACAGCAAAAATGATATATATACAACGTTCACGTGGCTATTCCTTGCGTCCTTCTCTGTCTATTGATAAAATAAGACAAATTTGCGATACTGCCAAAGGCAGTAATCCCAATGTTATAATTATGGTTGATAACTGTTATGGCGAGCTTGTAGAAAAATTAGAGCCTACACAAGTAGGTGCAGACCTACTTGCAGGCTCATTAATCAAAAATTTAGGTGGCGGTATAGCACCGACAGGCGGATATATAGCAGGACGCAAAGACCTTGTGGAACAATGCGGTTATAGACTGACTTGTCCCGGAATGGGCAAAGAGGTTGGCTGTACTCTTGATAACCTACGTGCTATGTATTTGGGACTGTATATGGCTCCACAGGTAGTTTGCAGTGCTGTGAAAACAGCTATATTTGCGTCAGCCTTTTATGAAGAACTTGGCTTTGGCGTGCTACCGAAATATAATGAACCACGTACAGATATTATACAATCTGTTCTTTGTGAAAACAAGGAGAATTTAATTGCTTTTTGTCAAGGTATACAGAGCGGTTCACCTGTTGATGCTTATGTTACACCTGAACCATGGGCAATGCCCGGATATGACAGTGAAGTAATAATGGCAGCAGGTGCGTTTACTATGGGTGCTTCCATTGAGCTTTCCGCAGATGCCCCTATTCGTCCACCGTTTGCCGCATGGTTACAGGGAGGTCTAACTTATCCGACAGGCAAAATAGGTGTTATGCTATCTGCACAGCAAATGCTAAACAAAGGTTTAATTAAATTATAATAACTATTTTATTTTCAGAGATTTCAGCAGTTCTTTTTTACTGCTGTCAATACGATAACTTTCAAGTGCTTTCTGTATAGTTTTATTATGAACAAATACAGAAAGTACTTTATTTTTTATATATGGCAAAGAATTATCGTATTGTTTTGCCAGTGCTGTTGCGAAATACCACGCAATCATCATATTGATATAGTATTCATCAGATTTTACATCAGCTGCTTTTTGCAAATATTCCGCTTTAAAATCATTGTCTAAATAATAAACCATAAGCATTTCTATGGCAAATCTTACTGTATATGTATCATTTGATTTTAACCATTCGTCTATTTTTAAAATTAGACTTTCTTTATATTTTTTAAAAATCCTCGGACGAATACAGTCGCATGTTGCCCAATTATCAACATACGGTAAAAATTTTTCCAATTTTTCTATAACTGTATCATAATCTTTTATATCTTCTATAATCATTGCATGTAAATTATTTTCTTCATAATACTTATGCGGTAAAATTTCAATAAAATCTTTCGCAAGTTGAGTATTTTTTATTTCTTTCGCATATTGTCGCAATATGGGTGTACGTATGCCTATCACTCTATTTTTATCAATATTTGGTATTAATTTTTGATGAAATATTTTATACTCCTTATCTTGTAATAAAAATAATTTTTCTTGTATTATTTTTTCTGTCAATCCTAACACTTCCCTTATAAATATAATATAAAAAAATAGACTTTTTCGTTAATTCAAAAAAGCCTAAGATTATATGAAAAGATAAGTATTTTATTAAATTAAAGAAATCACAAGAGGTTTACTCAATTTTTTTGATAAAATTGCGGTTCAGAGAAAAGCCTAAGGTGTTTTCCGCAGAAAACGTAATTCTTTTAGCCGTATAAGAGCATTTTTGAAAGTGAATTTTTCCTTTTAATGCAAAAGAGAAAACTTTTTGTGCAACTTTTTATTTCAATATACTTATTTACCATCTACAACTTTTTATTAATTTAAAAAAAAGCCTGTAATCTATTTTATTTTATCGTTTTAAAAGTAGCTTGCGAAAATTCATCTAATGTTAATTCTATTGCTTTTTTCTCCAAACTGTCATCAAAATTTTGTTCTGCATCCGGATAAAGTCTGGATAAAAATCCACGCAAAAACATAGGATTTTTTACCATAATAGGGCCTAATTGCCATGTACCCATATAATTTTTATAATAATTTCCCTCATATTCACTTTCTTCTATACCGTCGCCCGCACCACACATTAGACGAAACAGTGGCTGAATATCTTGAATATTATCAATATGTGCTGTTCGGTTTATAAAGCCATAGCATTTATAGTCTGTATTATTATATACACAACTTACATTGTCACTTATAAACACCTTATCTGTATCTTGTGCTGTATAGTCAAACAAGCCTATTCCCGCAGACTTTTGTCCGCCTACAAGTGTAAATTCTTTACCGAACAATAGACGTGCATTACCGATAACTAAGAAATTAACATCATTTTCTATCGCTTGTATGGTTTTTTCTTTGAACTTAATAAAATGCAAAGAAGCAACCTCTAAATTTTTCATTTTCCCAGGACCAATATACACTAACTTAATATCCTTATAATCTATATCGTCCTCTATGCTCTTTTGTATTATATTAACTTTTATATTCATCTGCTCTAAACGTTTTTTAATTAATACTATATTTGCAATGTCCCCATACAAATCCAATAAATCTGTATAAAGACAAAGTATATTACATTGTTCCATTGTTCGCTATCCTCCAATTAGTTTTTTAAAGCTGATACAATATTTTGCTCATCATAAAGTTCTGACAATATATATAGTGTACCTTTTGTTTTAGCAACAATATTCTTCAAATTTTTAAGATTGGTCTCTATTAAAATTTGATTTTCACAAAAGCCGGCAAGATTTAGTGCTACTGCCAAATCATAGGCTCTTGGACCTGTACAAACTATTGAATTCACATTATTTATTAATTTACTGAAAGTTATATCATAAAGCCATGTAGTATCTTTGTGCCCTGTATGGTTTATATTATTAACAAAAATTATAACTGATTTTTCATCTTTTTGTTCTGCAACATACATTAGTGAACTATCAAACGAAACAGGATTTTGATTTTTTGAAAGTATCATTACAGCATCACGGTCTTTTATCTTAAATCTATCGTAACGTTGCTTTAAGCCTGTATATTCGCTCGCCGTCTTTGTCGCTTTTTCTATATCCAGTCCCAATTCCACGCATACCGAAACAGCACTTACAATATTTATTATATTAAAAACAGCAGGATAATTTGTCTTTACATTAACACCGTTTATTGTAAATGTTCCATTTTGCAAATCTATGTTTTCTGCAATATATTTAGCTTTCGGCGTGCTGTATCCACAACCTGTACAAGTAAAATTACCTATATGATTATAATGATAATATTCATATTTTGTTTTGGCAAAGCATTTTGGACATCTCTTAGCATCATTTGTTATATTGCTTGAAATCTCTGTCGAAAGTTCTGTTTTGTCAACAGTAAAATATACTCGTTCATTGTCTTGCGCCAAATTCGAAGAAATAGGGTCATTTCCGTTCAATATAAGTTTTACATTTTTTCCTATTGTTCCATTTAATATATTTACTATCAGGTCAACATTACCGTTACGTGTAAGCTGGTCACGATACAAATTGGTACATAATAAATAATCAGGCTGAAAATCTTTAAAAATAAGTCTGCTGAAACGTTCATCTACTTCCAAAACAATAAAATCCTTTTTTATCTTACCGTTTAGATTGCTTGCCCACAAAAATGTTGATGCTATACCACCTGTAAGATTTGAACCTTTTGCATTATTCGCAACTTTATATCCATTTTGACGCAAAATATATGCTATTAAATTTGCTGTTGAAGTTTTACCGTTACTGCCTGTTACCGCAAGAATTTTGCCCGATACACTAAACTTTTTAAAAAAATCCGGACAAATTTTAAGAGCTATTTCACCCGGTAAATTACTGGACTTACCCACTATACTACCAATAAAATATATTATTTTACCAACAATAAGTGACAATATGAATTTCATTTTATTTTCTCCTTTGATTTTCAAAAAACATTTATAT